>DAONCJ010000303.1:0-5075 GCA_035401985.1 Burkholderiaceae bacterium
CCAGCAGCGGCGGCATGCCAGGTCTGGCCGGTCTGTCCCGCACGTATTTCATCGAACAGATGAACGCGTTTCGCAGCGGTGCCCGCCAGGCAACCGTGATGCATCAGATCGCCAAGGGCTATACCGACGATCAGATATCCCGCCTGGCCGATTACTTCGCGCCGATGAAAATCGCCAAATAAGAGGCCTGTGATGATCACTCCGTTTGTCAATCGTCGGCGCGCCCTGCAATGGCTGGGCTCCGCCGGCGCGAGCGGCCTGCTCGGGGCATGTGCCGTCAGTTCGCCGTCGTCGGAACTTCCGGCCAAGAAGCTCGGCCGCGTGCTGGTCGTGGGCGCCGGCTACGGCGGCGTGACGGCGGCCAAGTACCTGAAGCACTGGGGCGGGCCTGGCATGGAGGTCGTGCTGGTCGATCGCAGCCCGCAGTTCGTGTCCTGCCCCTTGTCCAACCTGGTGCTGGGCGGCTCTCGCAGCCTCAGCGACATCACGGTGGGCTACCAGGGGCTGCGCGAGCTCGGTGTGCTGGTGCTCACCGATGAAGTCGCGTCCATCGACACCGCCCGCAAGAAAGTCGTGCTCAACAAGATCGCCGACCAGAGCTATGACCGGCTGATCCTGGCGCCCGGCGTGGACTTCAACTTCGGCGCCATCCAGGGACTGGACGCCCAGGCCCAGACCACCGTGCTGCATGCCTGGAAGGCCGGGCAGCAGACGCTGGACCTTCGCCGTCAGCTCGAGGCGATGCCTGATGGCGGCGTCTTCGTGATGACCATTCCCCAGGCGCCCTACCGGTGCCCGCCCGGACCCTATGAGCGGGCCTGCCAGGTCGCCCACTATTTCAAGACGCGCAAGCCTCGTTCCAAGGTGCTGGTGCTGGATGCCAACCCCGAAATCATGTCGAAGAAGGGCTTGTTCACCAAAGCCTTCACCGAGCAGTACGGCGGCATCGTCGAGTACCGCGCCAACAGCAATGTCACCGAGATCGATGCGCGCAGCCGCACCGCGATCACCGAAGTCGGCGACCGGGTGCGCGGCGACGTCTTGAACGTCATTCCTCCCCAGGCGGCAGGTGAGATCGCTCGCAAGGCCGGTCTGGTCAATGCGAACAATCGCTGGTGCATGGTCGACTGGGTGACGATGGAGTCCACGGCGGCGCCCGGTGTGCACGTGCTGGGCGACGCCACGCTTTCAGCGCCGGCGATGCCCAAGTCGGGGCACATGGCCAATCAGCATGGCAAGACGGCGGCCGCGGCGATTGTCGAGATGATGAGCGGGCGCGCACCGCAGCCCCAGATGATGACCAATACCTGCTACAGCTTCATCGACGACCGCAACGTGGTGCATGTGGCCTCGGTCCATCGCTACGTGCCGGAGAAGAAGACGATGGAGGCGGTGGCCGGCTCGGGCGGATTGTCCGCGGCCCCGAACGAACTCGAAGGCGCGTACGCGCACGCCTGGGCACAGACCATCTGGCGGGACATGTTCGCGTGAGGGCCGCCACGACTCTGAGGCCGGGCTGGCAATGAGCTGGGACGATTCTGTTTCGCCGTCGCTGCGGGCGGCCCGGGAATGGCTGATGGCCTGCGCGGTCGTCTGTCTGCTCGCCCTGATCGCGGCGCTCCTGCTTCAGCACATCTGGGACATGCAGCCCTGTCCGTGGTGCGTACTGCAGCGGCTGGTGTATCTGGCCATCGGCCTGGTCTGTCTGGCAGGCGCGCTTCGGCGCGAGATGGCGGTGCGGATGGGCGCGGTGGTGGGCGGGCTGGTTCTGTCGCTTGCCGGGCTGTGGGCGGCGCTCTACCAGCAGTTCGTTGCTGCACAGTCCGACTCGTGCGGGCTGACATTCGCCGACAAGCTGATCATGGCACTGCACCTGCATGAGGTCGCGCCCTGGATGTTCGTCGCCTATGCCTCCTGCGACCGGGCCAACGTGCCCTTGCTGGGCATTCCGTTCGCGGTCTGGAGCGCGGCCCTCTATGTGCTGCTGGGCCTTGCCATCGCGATGGCCGGCCGCGCGCTGCTCAAGTCGAGGCGTGGCCTGTTCGGTTGACGGTCAGCAGGTCGTCCAGCGCGTGCTGCCAGGCGGGCAATGCGATGCCGGCCTCGCGCAACAGCTTGTCGTTGGACAGCACCGAATTGGCCGGGCGCCGGGCGGGCGTCGGAAACTCGGCGGTGGTGATCGCCGTGACGGTGGGCGGGGGCAGCGCTGAGTCGGGCAGGCCGAGTGCGGCCCGCACCTGCGGCAGGCGCTTGATGATCGCCCGCGCGAAGCCGCACCACGAGGTTTGTCCGGCACAGGTCATGTGATACACGCCGGGCGTGATGTCGGCGCCGCGGATCAGCTGTTCGACGAGCGATTGCGTGGCATGGGCGATCGCAAGGCTGGTGGTCGGCGCGCCGACCTGATCGTCGACCACACGAAGTTCCGGGCGCTCGCCGGCGAGTCGTGCCATCGTGGCCAGGAAGTTCTTGCCGCGCAGCCCGTAGACCCAGCTGGTGCGCAGGATGAAGTGGCGCCCGCCCGCGGCCTGGACGGCGATTTCGCCGTCGAGCTTGGTGCGGCCGTAGGCGCTGACAGGCGCACAGGCGTCGTCCTCGCGGTAGGGGCCCTTGCCGCTCCCGTCGAACACATAATCGGTCGAGAAGTGGATGATCGGCAGGCTGCGTTCGGCGGCGAAGCGCGCCAGCACCCCGGGGGCGGTCGCATTGACCGCGTGGGCGAGGGCTTCCTCGGTCTCTGCGCGGTCGACGGCGGTGTAGGCCGCGGGGTTGACGATCAGGTCGGGCGCCAGGCGCGTCAGGGCGTTGCGCAAGGTCTGCTCGTCGCCGGCCAGATCGAGCACCGTGCGGTCGGCGGCAATGACCTCGCCGTCGCCGGCCAGCAGGCGGGCCAGTTCATGGCCGACCTGACCGTTGATGCCAGTGACCAGGATCCTCATGGGTACACCGGCGCGTCGGCCAGGCGAAGGCCCAGCTTGTCCTTGCCGGACAGGATCGGTTCGCCGCCGGACAGCGGCCACGGCACCCCGACGGCAGGATCGTTCCAGAGCACGCAGCGCTCATGCTGCGGCGCATAGTAGTCGGTGGTCTTGTACAGAAAGTCGGTGGATTCGGACAGCACGTAATAGCCGTGTCCGAAACCGGGCGGCACCCAGAGCATCCGCTTGTTTTGCGCGGACAGCACGAAGCCTTCACAGCGGCCGAAGGTCGGTGAGCTGCGCCGCAGATCGACGACGGCGTCGTAGACCTCGCCCGTCACGGCCCGGACCAGCTTGCCCTGGGCCTGTTCGATCTGATAGTGCAGTCCGCGCAGCACGCCGCGGCCCGAATGCGAGTGGTTGTCCTGAACGAACGGGGTGGTCACGCCGGTGGCCTGCGCGAAGGCCAGCGCATTGAAGCTCTCGAAGAAGAACCCGCGCTCGTCGCCGAAGACCTTCGGCTCGATCAGCAGCACGCCTGGCAGAGTGGTCTGGATGATGTTCATGTCGTGCGGAGGAATCAGGATGGGCGGCCCGGCGCGACTGCCGGGCCAGGGAGGGCAGGGCAGGAACGCCGGTCAGAATACCCGTTCGCGAAGCACATCGAGCAGGTACTGGCCATACCCGCTCTTGATCAGCGGGCGGGCCAGCGCTTCGAGCGCCGCGGCGTCGATGTAGCGCATCCGGAAGGCGATTTCTTCGGGACAGGCGATCTTCAGGCCCTGGCGTTTTTCGAGGGTCTGCACGAAGAGCGACGCTTCGATCAGCGACTCGTGAGTGCCTGTGTCGAGCCACGCATGGCCGCGGCCCATGACGCGCACATCGAGTTCGCCCCACTGCAGATACACCCGGTTGAGGTCGGTGATCTCGAGTTCGCCGCGTGCCGACGGCTTCAGCGATCGGGCGACCTCGACCACCCGGTTGTCGTAGAAATACAGGCCGGTGACCGCGTAGCGCGACTTCGGTCGGGCCGGCTTTTCCTCGAGGCTGATCGCATGGCCTTCGGCGTCGAACTCGACCACGCCGTAGCGCTCGGGGTCGGTCACCGGATAGGCAAAGACGGTGGCGCCGGTGGTCTTCGCCGCAGCGCCCGTCAGCTCGCGGGCCAGGTCGTGGCCATAGAAGATGTTGTCGCCCAGCACCAGTGCACACGGTGAATCGCCGATGAACGACTCGCCGATCAGGAAGGCCTGGGCGAGGCCGTCCGGCGACGGCTGCACGGCGTACGAGATGTCCAGCCCCCATCGCTTGCCGTCACCGAGCAACTGCTCGAAGCGCGGGGTGTCCTGGGGCGTGGAGATGACCAGGATCTGACGGATGCCGGCCAGCATCAGCGTGGCCAGCGGGTAGTAGATCATCGGCTTGTCGTAGATCGGCAACAGCTGCTTGGACACGACCTGGGTGACCGGATGCAGCCGGGTACCGGAGCCGCCGGCGAGGATGATGCCTTTCATGGGGATGATCTTTCAGGGTCGGTTCGTGCGTTCAGCGTGCCGCGTAGTTCGTGGCAATCCAGTTCGTGTATTCGCCCGACTGCACCCTGCCCACCCAGGGCTGGTTGTCGAGATACCAGCGGACGGTCTTGCGCAGGCCGGTGGCAAAGGTTTCGGCCGGCTGCCAGTCGAGTTCGCCGGCGATCTTGCGCGCGTCGATTGCATAGCGCCGGTCGTGGCCCGGACGGTCGGTGACATAGGCGATCAGCCGCTCGCGCGGTCCGGCCGGATCGGGGCGCATTTCATCCAGGAGTGCGCAGACGGTGCGCACCACCTCGATGTTGGGCATCTCGTTGTTGCCGCCGATGTTGTAAGTCTCGCCCGGGCGACCCGACTCGAGCACACGCCGGATCGCTGCGCAATGGTCGCCGACATAGAGCCAGTCGCGCACGTTCATGCCGTCGCCGTACACAGGCAGCGGCTTGCCGGCCAGCGCATTGGCGATCATCAGAGGCACGAGCTTTTCGGGGAACTGGTAGGGACCGTAGTTGTTCGAGCAGTTGGTGGTCAGCGTCGGCAGACCGTAGGTGTGGTGGTAGGCCCGCACCAGGTGGTCCGATGCGGCCTTCGACGCCGAGTAGGGACTGTTCGGCTGATAGGCGGT
>DAONCJ010000304.1:0-5068 GCA_035401985.1 Burkholderiaceae bacterium
CGACAATGCCGCGGATACCCAGTTCGTTGAGCAGGTAATAGGCGCTCCACTCCTGGGCGGCCATCGCATCGATCTCGCGCCGCACCAGCTTCTGCATGCCCTGCAGGACGGTGTCCACGATCACGTAGGTCGCCTCGGGATGGGTCGCCTGCAGATGGGTGCGTGCCAGACCGCCCTGCGTCACGCCGATGACTTTGCGCGACAGCGACTGACCGATGAACCGGTGGTTTTCTTCGCCCCGCACGAAAAGAGCGAACGCCGCCGGCACCGTCTTTTGCGTGAAGGCGTAATCCGCCTGCCTCTCGGGTGTGCTTGCGAGCAGGGTCAGCGCGCTGCCCTCGCCGGCCAGCAGCCGCTTCTGCGCCTCGTCCCAGTCCATCAGCCGCACTTCAACGGGGCGGCCGAGCTCGCGTCCGACCGCCATGGCCAGGTCGACATTGGCGCCGCGGGGTTTGCCGTCGTCCAGAAACTCGTAAGGGCGCAGGTCCTTGTCGCCCAGGAAGACCAGCGGCGGCGCGCCGGCGATTGCCGAGGACGCTGAAAGCACAAGGACCAGCAGCACCGCGCGCATCTCATGGCCCATGGAAATGCCCCGATTGGAAAGCATCACACTGCGGCGCAGCCTGAACCGTGGGGCCGGCTGCCGCAAGGCCGGGCAGCCCACGTCCTGCAATCATCCACTCGTCACGACGACGTGTGTCACGGCTAGTCGGGCTTGATGCCGGCCGCCTTGACCACCGGCGTCCAGCGCTCGATCTCGCGGCGGATGAAGGCCGAATATTCCGCGGGTGTCGAGCCGTGGATCTCGTAGCCCTGGCGGCTCAGGCGGTCGCGCACATCGGGTTGTGCGAGCACCTCGCGAACCGACGCCGCCAGCTTGTCGATCATGGGCTTCGGTGTGGCGGCGGGCGCCATCAATCCGAAGAAGCCGCCGCCCACCAGATCGGGGAAGCCCTGCTCCGCGGTGGTCGGCACGTTGGGCAGCTGCGCCGACCGGGTCGGCGCGCCGTAGGCGATGGCCCGCAGCTTGCCGGCGTGCACTTGCGCGCCCGACGGGATGTAACCGTCGAGCAGCACGGTGACGTTGCCCGCGACCGCGTCCTGCATCGCCTGCGAGGACCCCTTGTAGCCGACGTGGATCAGCTTGGCGCCGGTCTGCACCCGCCAGCCTTCGCCGATCAGGTGCGGCATCGAGCCGACGCCGGCGGTGGCGTAGACCAGTCCGGCGGGGTTCGACTTGGCCGCCTGGATGATGTCCTGCATGGTCTTGTATGGCGTGGACGGATGGACCAGCACCAGCACGCCCCCGCTGGCCACCAGCGAAATCGGCGTCAGGTCCTTCTGCACGTCGTACGGCGTCTTGATGCCGAGCGCCTGATTCAGCGCGATCGGCGCGGCGGCGAACAGCAGCGTGCAGCCGTCGGGCGCCGACTTGGCCACCAGATCGTTGCCGATGATGTTGGCCGCCCCGGGCTTGTTTTCAACGACGAAGGGCTGATTGAGCTTCTCGCCCAGCTTCTGCGAGACCAGCCGGGCCACGGTGTCCAGCGCGCCGCCGGGCGCGAAGGGCACGACGACGCGAACTGTCCGGCCGCCACAGGGATCGGCGCCCGTTGCCGGCGGCGTCTGGGCGTGCCCCGATGAAAACGCGCCGAGCGCAACGGTGGCCAGTGCGGCAAGAATGAACTTCATCGGGTGCTCCGGGAATGCGGTGGGGGAGGGCCGCAAGATTGTATCCTATCCGCGCGATGGTCGGGCGCGGCACTGCGGATCATGCCAGCCGCTCGATCAGACCGCCGACCGGGCTCTGTCAGAACCGCTCGTAGCCGAGCAGATAGCGCCATTGTCCGGACGGCAGGGCGGCCAGCGGCAGGCGTCCGATCCGGATCCGGCGCAGCGACACGACTTGCAGCCCTGCGAACTCGCACAGCTGGCGGATGTGTCCGGGCTGGCATCCCTTGACTGCGAAGCGCAGGCCGGACAAGTCAGCGGACCGGCGGCTGACGCTCACCTTGGCGCTCAGCGTGGCGCGGCCTCCGATCACCGGACTGCCATTGAGCGTCGCCAGTGTCTCGGGGGTGACATCTCCGGCGACATCGACCATGGTCTCGTGCTCGACCCGCGCTGCTTCCTCGAGCAGCTTGCGCCTGATCCGGGGGTCTTGCGTGAACACCACCAGACCACTGTCTTCGAGTGCCAGCGGCGTGACGCAAAGCTGCTGATGGAAATGTCGTTTGAGCGGCCGCAGATCGGAGCGGTCAGAGGCCCACCGGTTGTTCGAATCGAGCTTTTCCACCGCGTCGAGGTCGACGTCCGCCGGCTTGTGCATCAGCAGCGTGACGGGGGCCAGCGCGCCCAGGCGGGCCTTGGGATCGAGCACGACCGTCTGGTCGATCACCCGGAACTGCGGCGACTCGATCACCTGGCCGTCGACCGTGACGAAGCCGCCCGCGATGTACTGCTCGGCCTCGCTGCGCGAGCACGACAGCTGTCGGGCGAGACGCTTGGACAGGCGCTCACCCGCGGGCTCAGCGGCGGCGTCGACGGAGGGATGTGTCATCGGATCATCTTAACCGGCGCGGCGGCGCGACCCTGAAGGGGCTGCTGCGTCGCGGCGCACCCGTTCAGAACTCCACGTCGGGCCCCCGCCATCCGTCGGGATGGGGGCGCGCCCGGGCGAGCGCCCGATCGGCTGGGATCCAGCCCTCGCAGGCATTGCGTCCCGGGCGGCCGCGCAGCGCATTGAGCAGCGCCTTGCAGCGCGCATAGAAGTGGAAGAACCTCAGCACCTGCTGCCGCTGGTGCTCGGTGGCCGGCTCGGCGCTGCAGATCAGCTTGTCGTCGATCAGCCCGCGATCCATCAGCGTGATCGCGCCCCAGGCGCGCATCTTCACACGCGTGCCGAAGGGCAGCCGGGGGCCCAGCACCAGTGCGTCCAGCAGGTCGCCCTCCAGCCCCAGCAGGTCGGGCACCGCGCCGTAGTTGAATGGACAGGGCAGGGGCGAGATGAAATCGATGCTGCCGGTCGATCCGCGCTTCAGAAAACTGCCGCGGGGCACCTCGATCATGACGTCGACCCAGGGGGCGTCCGGCTCGCCGCCATCGGGCGGCCGATTGTCAGCCGGGCGCACGAAGCAGGGCGGCGATCTGCTCGTCCTTGCGCTGCCACATGTCGTGCAGCCAGGCCTTCACCTGCTTGCGGACCAGCGGGCTGGCGGCGTCGGCGCCGCTGCTGAATTCGGGCGGGATCGCCCGCCGCGTGACGCGCACGATGATCCGCTTCACGTCGCCGCGCAGGAAATGCCAGAAGGTGGGCGTTCCATCCGGATAGACGATGGTCACGTCGAGCAGCGAGTCGAACCGATTGCCCAGCACATGCAGTGCCAGCGCCAGACCGCCGGCCTTGGGCTTGAGCAGGTGCCGGTAGGGCGAACGCTGCGCCGCGTGCTTGGCCGGTGTAAAGCGCGTGCCTTCGACGAAGTTCATCACGCTGGTCGGCAGACGGGCGAACTTGGCGCAGGCCCGCCGGGTCGTTTCGAGGTCCTCGAGCCGCTTCTCGGGATGCGCCCTAAGGTACTGGTCGGAGTGGCGGCGCATGAACGGGAAGTCCAGGGCCCACCACGCCAGCCCCATCACCGGCACATAGATCAGCTGCTGCTTCAGGAAGAACTTCAGCATGGGGATGCGCCGGTTGAACAGATGCTGGAGCACGAAGATGTCGACCCAGCTCTGATGGTTGCAGTTGACCATGTACCAGCCGCGGTAGTCGATGTCCTCCAGCCCTTCGACGTCCCATTGCGTGTGCTGGGTCAGGCGCATCCAGGCGCTGTTGCCGGCCACCCATCGGGTTGCGATCTCGTTGAGGACCGGGTCGATGGCCGCCCGCACGAACTCGACCCGGAAGATCAGTTTGACCAGCGAGCACGCAAACAGCAGCGAGCACCAGAACAGCGTGTTCACGACGAGCAGCAGAAATGCCGTTGCACCGCGGACCGGGGCCGGAAGAAAGGAGAGCATGCGGAGCGCACCTGCGGAAAAACAGCCACGATGGGCGAAGGCGCGCCCGGGGTCAATGATGCCGCTCAATCGGGTGTTCGATCGGGTGTTCGATCGGGTGCTCAATCGCGTGCTGAACAGGCCGCTCTGTCGGCTGCCCGTTCCGCCGCTTCTTCCCGCCTTCCCGAAAGCAGCAAAGTGAGCCCCTGCGGCCGTGTCCCCGATTGCGTATTCGCACGATTGCCTCTACCTTGACGCCCTTCCGGCGGACTGCCGCGGCGCAACGCGCCGCCAGCCGATGGATCGCAACATTGCCGACAACGAGGACAAGCACATGGCCGGAATTCCGCCGGTGAGCCGCCGATGCGCGGCGGCACAAGACAGTTCGTGGAGCGCTGGCGATACGCCGGCAGGCGCCGCACGTGGCGGCCGCTCTTGAGCGGCGGCCCGGCCCGATGATCAGCGCTGCGTTCGCGCGGCGCCTGCGCCGGCAGGTGGTCACGCTGCTGGCCATCGTGCTGGCCGCAACCGCGCTCACCTTCGCGATCACCGAGATCCTGCCGGGCGACGCGGCGGTGGCCATTCTCGGCGAAACCGCCACTCCGGCCGACATCGCGTCGCTGCGCACCGAACTCGGCCTGGACCGTCCGCTGCTGGTTCGCTACGGCGACTGGCTGGGACGGGCGCTCACCGGCGATCTGGGGCGCTCGTACCGGACCCGCGAGGAGATCGCGGTGATGATCGGGCAGCGTCTGCCGGTCACGCTCGAACTGATCGCCCTGACCCAGTTCATTGCGCTGCTGCTGGCCGTTCCGGCCGGCATCTTCGCGGCCTATCGCAACCGCTCGCGCAGCGACCATGCGCTGGCCGCCCTCTCGATCGGCCTGCTGTCGACCCCGGCGTTCGTGATCGGCATCGGCCTCATCTACGCGCTGTCGGTGTCCCTGGGCTGGTTCCCGGCCTCGGGTTACAGCTCGCTGGACGACGGACTGCTGGCGAACCTGCCGGGCATGGTCCAGCCGGCGCTGACCCTGGCGCTGGCCGAGTTCCCGGTCTACATGCGGCTGCTGCG
>DAONCJ010000305.1:0-5053 GCA_035401985.1 Burkholderiaceae bacterium
AAGACCCGTTCCGGCAAGATCATGCGCCGTCTGCTGCGCGCGATCGCCAAAGGCGAGGCGATCACCCAGGACGTCTCCACGCTCGAGAACCCCGCGATTCTCGACCAGCTCAAGGAAACGCTGTAGGCGCGCAGACAGTCGGAGTCGACGAGCATGCTCGACCTCTGGGCCCCGCTGAAGGGCCTGGTCGAGTTCGCGGCGCTGCTGCTGCTCGCGCAGGGCGGCATCTTCCTGCTGAGCTTCGGCGCGCATGAGCGCAATACGGTGTACCGGGCGGTCCGGTTCCTGACCTCGCCGCTGACCCGGCTGGCGCGGCTGATCACGCCACCGTTCATCACGAACCGGCATCTTCCGCTGGTGGCGTTCTGCCTGCTGTTCTGGATCTGGGTGCTGGTCTTCGGCGGTATCCGGCTGATTCCGGGCGGGGCCGCACCCTGATGCGCGTTGCCCTGAGCGCCTGCGTCCAGCGCGCACTGGCGGTCTGGGCGCTGCTGCTCGGGCGACCCGACAGCGCGCTGCGGCACTGGCGCACGCTGCGCGAGTTGCGCCCGCGCGACGCGCGGGTGCCGGCGGCGATCGCCCATCGGCTGGCCGCCGACGGCCGCCATGAGGCGGCGCTCGAGCAGTTTCGCGAGGCGCTCGCGCTGGACGCCAAGGTGCCGGCGGTCTGGTTCAATCAGGCCTTCGTGCAGCAGCAGGCGGGGCTGCACGAGCAGGCGCTGCTCAGCTTCGGGCACGCGCTGTCGCTCGATCCGGCGCTCGATCGGGCGTTGTACGGTCTGGCGCTGTCGCTGATCGCGCTGGGACGGGTGTCCGATGCCATCGCGCCGCTGAGGCGCAACACCGAACTGCAGCCGATGAGCCCGTTCGGCTGGTATCACCTGGCCCATGCCTACTGGCGGCTTGGCGAGACCGGCCAGGCACATCATGCGATCCGCACGCTGGCTTCCTTCGAGCCCCAGGTGGCGCGCCAGATCGAACGCGAGATCGGTCAGACGCCTGTGCGCAACGTCTGATCGGCGGATACTTCACCCATGCCCCCGCCGACCACCGTGACACGCAAGCCGGACGCCGCGATGCCTTCCAGTCCCCGCGTTCGCCTGTACTGGCACAAGAACCTGCGCTTGACTGCCGTGCTGATGATCATCTGGTTCGCCGTCACCTTCGTCATGCCGTATTTCGCCCGCGACCTGAACTTCGACTTCTTCGGCTGGCCGTTCTCGTTCTACATGGCGGCCCAGGGCTCGCTGGTGGTGTATGTGGTGATCACCTGGTACTACGCCCGGCGCATGAACCAGCTCGACCACGAATTCGGCCTTGACGAAGAAGGCGACCAGTGAGCGTTCCCAGCCAGGCCCAGAAGGCCTTCGCCGCGCAGCTGAAGAAGGTCTATCTCTGGTACACCGGCGGCTTCGTGCTGTTCGTGATCCTGCTGGGCGCGCTCGAACAGATGGGTCTGCCGCGCGCGACCATCGGTTATGTCTTCCTCGCGGCCACGGTGCTGCTGTACGCCGGCATCGGCATCATGAGCCGCACCAACGATGCGGCCGAGTACTACGTCGCGGGGCGCCGGGTGCCGGCTCTGTTCAACGGCATGGCGACCGGCGCCGACTGGATGAGCGCGGCGTCGTTCATCAGCCTGGCGGGCGGACTCTACCTGCAGGGCTACAACGGTCTGGCCTACATCATGGGCTGGACCGGCGGCTACTGTCTGGTGGCCCTGCTCCTCGCGCCTTATCTGCGCAAGTTCGGGCAGTTCACCATTCCGGACTTCCTGGGCGCCCGCTATGGCGGTCATGTGCCGCGCATGATCGGGATCGCCATCGCCATCCTCTGTTCGTTCACCTACGTGGTGGCGCAGATCTACGGAGTCGGCCTGATCACGACGCGGCTCGCCGGGGTCGATTTCAGGATCGGCATCTTCCTGGGGCTCGCAGGCGTCCTGGTGTGCTCGTTCCTGGGCGGCATGAAGGCCGTCACCTGGACGCAGGTGGCCCAGTACATCATCCTGATCATCGCCTACATGATTCCTGTGGTGTGGCTGTCGGTGAAGCAGACCGGCATTCCGGTGCCGCAGCTGATCTATGGCAAGCAGCTCGAGAAGGTCACGCAGCTCGAGAAGAAGCTGCTCGAGGACCCCAAGGAAAAGGAGGTCCGCGACATCTTCCGAAAGCGTGCGGCGCAGGCCGAGGCGAAGCTGCATGACATCGGCGCCTACAGCAGCGGTCGGGCGGTCCTCGAACGCGAACTGGTCCAGGCCAAGGCCGGCGCCGACCCCGAGGCGGTGCGGCGCGCCGACGATGCGCTCGCGCGCTACCCGAAGACGGAGACCGATGCCAGGCTGGCCTGGAACCGCGAAACGGCGATGGCGTCGCGCGCCGCGCCGCTGCTGCGCCATGGTGAGCCCTTTGCCGGGCGCGACGAGAAGGCGCGCGACATCTCGCGCCGAAATTTCCTGGCGCTGGTGTTCTGTCTGATGGTCGGCACGGCGGCGCTGCCGCACATCCTGATGCGCTACTACACCACTCCCACGGTGAAGGAGGCGCGCGACTCGGTCACCTGGTCGCTGTTCTTCATCTTCGTGCTGTACATCACGGCACCGGCCCTGGCGGTCCTGGTGAAGTTCGTCATCTACAACGATCTGGTGGGCAGTTCGTTTGCCAGCCTGCCCACATGGGTGCAGAGCTGGACGAAGGTCGATGGGTCGTCGCTGCTGTCGGTCGTCGACATCAACCATGACGGACGGGTGCAGCTGGCCGAGATCAGCATCGGGTCCGACATCGTCATGCTGGCCACGCCCGAGATCGTCGGCCTTCCGTACGTCATTTCGGGACTGGTCGCCGCCGGCGGTCTCGCGGCGGCCCTGTCGACGGCCGACGGCCTGTTGCTCACCATTGCCAACGCGCTGTCCCACGATCTCTACTACAAGATGATCGATCCGAGCGCTCCCACGGCGCAGCGCGTGCTGCTGTCCAAGGTGCTGCTGCTGATGGTGGCGGTATTGGCGGCGCTGGTGGCGGCGCAGAAGCCCGCCGACATCCTGTTTCTGGTGTCGGCAGCGTTCTCGATCGCCGCGGCGGGATTTTTCCCGGCGCTGGTGCTGGGCATCTTCTGGAAGCGCACCACCGGGGTCGCGGCCGCGCTGGGCATGATCGCGGGCGTGGCGCTGACCTTCTATTACATGGCGTTGAACCAGCCGTGGCTGCGGGAGATCTTCTTCGGTATTCCGGCGGCGGCACCCGTCACATCGCTGTGGTGGGACATCCAGGCGATCTCTGCCGGCGTGTTCGGCGTGCCGCTGGGGTTTGCCGTGATCATCCTGGTAAGCCTGATCACGCCCCGGCCGTCCCAGGCCACGCAGGACCTGGTCGAGCGCGTGCGCTATCCGAGTCTGCGGATGCCCTGAGCCGGCGGGTACTGTCGGCGGCCCGCGCTCGGCGCGCCGACAGGCAACGCGTCAGATGTACGAGCGCAGCCCGACGGGCATGCGGCGCAGCGCGATCGAGATGTTCAGCCGAGACTGGTCGCTGGGCGACAGCAGAAAGCGCGCCATCGGGATCACCACCGCGTCTTCGAAGGCGGCGTGCTGGTCGTAGGCCTGGGCCAGCTGGCTGAGCTTGCCGGGATCGATGCGGGCCGCCTTGCCCTTGGCCAGTCGGCGCAGTTCGGGCGTGAGCGAATCCCACAGCGCTTCGAGCTGCTGGTGCTCGTCCTTCAGTCGCTTGCCGATGGCCTTGAAGGTCTCGATGTCGCTGTCGTTGCCGACGCGCTCGAGCATCGGCCACAGCTCCTGCTCCTCCTCGCGGTGATGAGCCAGCACCGTGCTTTCGTAGAAGCGCACGATGGTGTCAGCCAGGCGGGCCGCGGCCGGAGGCGTGGGGGCGCCGACGTCGAGCATCTCGGCCAGTGCCTGCATCATCCCCATGCGTTCGTGGATGCGCGCATGGCAGCCCGAAAACAGCTGCATCGGATCGAAGTCGGCATCGGCGGCGCGAGCGGCGGGGGTGTCGGCGGCCATGGCCGTCTCCTGGGGATTGAATGGCCCACTGTAGGAAGCGCCAGGGTCTCGAACAATGATATTCATCAAGCCGAAGGGTTCTGGATGGGTGCCCAGGCTTAGTGGAAGTCCCGGCTGCGGGTCTGCAGCTGGCCCAGCAGCTCGGAGTGGTCGACCACCCGGCGCGCGATCAGGTGCGTCACCTGGCCGCCGGTGTGCTGGTCGGACTGCCACACGCCATAGACCGTCATCAGCTGGGCGCCGAGGATCTCGCGCCGGTAGCGCTCCATCGTGTCGGGCCAGATGATGATGTTGATCGCGCCGGTCTCGTCCTCGAGGGTGACGAACACCGTGCCCCGGGCGGTTTCGGGGCGCTGGCGATGGGTGACCAGGCCGCTGGCGCGGGCCAGCCGGCCGGGCGGAAAGTCGCGCAGCGTGGCGGCGGTCTCGACCCGGTAACGCGCCAGATGCGGGCGCAGCAGCGCCAGCGGATGGCGGCCCATCGGCACGCCGATCGACTGGTAGTCGGCCACGATGTCCTGCGCCTCGGTGGGCTCGCACAGCACCGGGGTGGGCTCGTCGAAGCGCGCATCGCGCAGCAGCTCGGGCAAGGGCTGCACCGCGGCCACTTCCCAGTGGGCCGCGCCCCGGTGTCCGGCCAGCTGCACCAGCGCGCCGCTCTGGGCCAGCGCCTGCAGGTCGCGGCGCTCCAGGGCGGCGGCTCGCGCCAGATCTTCGACCGAGTCGAAGGCGAAGCCCTCGGGCTCCAGCGCCTGCTGACGGACCTGCCGTGCCTGGACTAGCCGCAGGGCACCCTGCGCGGACAGTCCGCGCACCCGGTTCAGGCCCAGCCGCACCGCCGGCTGGCCGCGCCAGTCGTGCGCGGCGCGCGGATCGAAGGCTGGCTGCTCAGGAGGCTCTTCGAGGGTGCAGTCGAATTCGCTCACGAGCACGTCGACCGCGCGCACCTCGATGCCGTGCTCGCGCGCATCGCGCACCAGTTGCGCCGGAGCGTAGAAGCCCATCGGCTGGCTGTTGAGCAGCGCGGCCAGGAAG
>DAONCJ010000306.1:0-5050 GCA_035401985.1 Burkholderiaceae bacterium
GGCTGCCGGCGGCGACGCCGGCCGTTATGGCCGCATGCGCCAGTGGGGTTCGATCGGCTTCATTGCGGCTGTCGCGGCCACTGGGCCGCTGCTGGACTGGATCGGGGCGCGTCGGCTGACTTTGCCGATGGGCGTGCTGGCGACGCTGGTGCTGCTGGTCTCGTGGCATGTAGCGCGCTCGAGCCGCCGGCGCGCGGCGGTCGAAAGAACGCCCACGCAGCTCGTCGCCGATTCGGTGGCGAACCAGCGGACCGCCATGGCGCCGCAGTCCCCGCCACCGCAGCCGGTCTCGGTCTGGCACCGCCTTCGCGAGCCGCGGATCGCGCTGTTTTTCGCCTCCTGCGCCCTGATGATGTTTGCTCATGCGGCGCTGTACGCCTTCTTCTCGCTGTACCTCGATCGGCACGGTTACGCCAAGACCTGGATCGGCGCCATCTGGTCGCTCGGTGTGGTCGCCGAGATTGCGCTGTTCCGCTGGCAGAGCCGGCTGTTCGAACGCTTCGGCGCCTTGTCCCTGCTGTCGTTCAGCATGGCCTGCGCCGCGCTGCGCTTCGCGCTGATCGGCTGGGGTGAAGGTCAGTGGGCCGTCGTGCTGGTCTCGCAGCTGCTGCACGCGATCACCTTTGGCGTGCACCACAGTGCCGCGATGGCGCTGCTGCATCGCTGGTTCGAGCCGGGCGAGCAGGGCAGGGCGCAGGCCTTGTTCGTCACCCTGGGCTATGGCATCGGCGGATCGATTGGCGGTCTGGCCGCCGGCTGGTGGTGGGACCATGTGTCGCCTGCATGGGCGTTCTATTCGGCGGCGATTGCCGCTGCGCTGGGGTGGGTCACCGTGGCCGGGTCCCGACGCTTCGAGTACGCTCGCGCAGAGTCTGATCCCAGGCCGGCGGCGTGATCCCCGGTGCGAGAGGCAAGGAGCGCATAGAGGTGAGTTTTCGGCGGATCCCCGATCGGGGCCACACAGGCGGCATGGCCGGCAAATGGCGTGTCCTGCCGGCGGCCGGTCTGCTGGCCTGCGCGCTGACCCTTGCTGCCTGCGCCGCGCCGCCGGGCGTCTCCCCCGGCCCCTCGCCCAGGGCGCCGCGGCCCGGCGCGCAGATCTCCGCCGATGACATCCCGGCGGCGGAACTCGCGCAGGCCGGTGCCGCCCAATGGCAGCTGCTGGCGGCGCGCGGGGCGGTCGGCGACGGACCCGAGCTGCGACGGGTCGCAGCGGTGCTGCGCAGGCTGCTGTCGGTGCTGCCCATGATCGATCCGCAGCTGCCACCGTGGCCGGTCCAGGCGATGGTCCTGGCCGATCCCCAGGTGGATGCCTGGTGCCTGCCGGGCGGCGCCTGCGCTGTCACCCGCGGCCTGCTCGAGCGCGTCGGCAGTGATGACGACCGTCTCGCCGCGGCGCTGGCCCACGAGCTGGCGCATGTGCTGCGCGGGCATCCGGCCGAGCGGCTCGCCCTGTTGCGCCAGACCCGGGCGCCTTCGGCGCCGGCCGACTGGCTGGCGCTGCCCTACACCCGGGTCCACGAGACCGAGGCCGACCGCCTTGCCGTCGAGCTGCAGGTGCGTGCCGGGTTCGACCCGTCGGCGCCGCTTGGTTTCTGGACCGCGATCCGCGAGGCGGCCTGGGGCGCGCCGACGCCGGCTTTTTCCGCCCGCCACCCGGCCACTCCGTCGCAGCTGCGCGACCTGACCGTTTATGCGGACCGCCTCGAGCCTTTGAAACCGATTCGTCCCGCCAACCGCTGAGCGGCGTGGCATAATCGAAGGTTCCGGAAAACCGTGAGGCGGCCCCCAGGGCCGTGTGTCTGCGATGTCGCTTGTAGCCCGTACGCTTTACGACAAACTGTGGGATGACCATGTGGTTCATCGCGAAGACGATGGCACCTGCCTGCTGTACATCGACCGGCACCTGGTCCATGAGGTGACCAGCCCGCAGGCGTTCGAGGGACTGCGTGTCGCCGGGCGCAAACCATGGCGCACGTCGTCGGTGGTCGCCACGGCCGACCACAACACGCCCACCACCGGCTGGGAACGCGGCATCGACGGCATCGAGGACCTCACCTCGCGCGAGCAGGTGGTCACGCTCGACCGCAACATCCGCGAGTTCTCGATCGGCACGTATTTCCCGTTCCTGGACCAGCGCCAGGGCATCGTGCACGTCATCGGCCCCGAGCAGGGCGCCACGCTGCCGGGCATGACGGTCGTCTGCGGCGACTCGCACACCAGCACGCACGGCGCGCTCGGCTGTCTGGCCTTCGGCATCGGCACCTCCGAGGTCGAGCACGTGATGGCCACCCAGTGCCTGGTGGCCAAGAAGATGAAGAACATGCTGGTCGAGGTCGAGGGGCCCCTGGGCAAGGGGGTCACCGCCAAAGACCTGGTGCTGGCCGTCATCGGGCGCATCGGCACGGCCGGCGGCACCGGTTACGCGATCGAGTTCGGTGGCAGCGCCATCCGCAGCCTGTCCGTCGAAGGCCGCATGACGGTGTGCAACATGGCCATCGAAGCCGGCGCACGCTCGGGCATGGTCGCCGTCGACGACGTCACGCTGGCCTACCTGAAGGGCCGTCCCCTGGCGCCCGCGGGCGACGACTGGGAGACCGCGGTCGGGCAGTGGCGCACGCTGCGCTCCGACCCCGGTGCGCGTTTCGACCTGGTTGTGCGGCTCAATGCGGCCGAAATCAGTCCGCAGGTCACCTGGGGCACCTCGCCCGAAATGGTCGTGGCGGTGGACGATCGGGTGCCCGATCCCGACCGCGAAAAAGATCCGGTGCGCCGTGAAGGCATGGAGCGCGCGCTTCAGTACATGGGTCTCACCCCCAATACGCCGATCGAGAACATCCGCATCGACAAGGTGTTCATCGGGTCGTGCACCAATTCGCGCATCGAAGACCTGCGCTCCGCCGCTGCCGTCATCCGGGGCCGCCACAAGGCAGCCTCCGTGCGCCTGGCGATGGTCGTGCCCGGGTCGGGTCTGATCAAGCGGCAGGCCGAGGCCGAGGGCCTGGACCGCGTGTTCCGCGATGCCGGCTTCGAATGGCGCGAACCGGGGTGTTCGATGTGTCTGGCCATGAACGCCGACCGGCTCGAGCCGGGCGAGCGCTGCGCCGCCACGTCCAACCGGAACTTCGAAGGTCGCCAAGGCAACGGCGGGCGGACGCATCTGGTCAGTCCCGCCATGGCGGCTGCCGCAGCCCTCGCAGGTCATTTCGTCGACGTCCGGCGGTTCTGATTACCCATAAAAGAAGGAGATCTCCATGTTCAAGCAACTGTCCCTCGCGCTCGCCGCTGTTCTGACCCTCCTCAGCCTGGGCGCCTGCAACACCGTCCAGGGTGTCGGCCGCGACATCGAAAAAGCCGGCGAAGGCATCCAGGGCGCCGCCAAGAAGTAAGCCGGCCGTCCACCCGGACCGCATCTCCACCCTTATTCCATCCTTCAGGCGAAGCGCGCGATCATGCAACCGCTCACCGTACACCGCGGCCTGGTCGCGCCGCTCGACCGGGCCAACGTCGACACCGACGCCATCATTCCCAAGCAGTTCCTGAAGTCGGTCAAGCGCACCGGCTTCGGCCCCAACCTGTTTGACGAGTGGCGTTATCTCGACCATGGCGAGCCGGGCATGGACAACAGCCGGCGCCCGCTCAATCCCGACTTCACGCTCAATCAGCCGCGCTATCGGGGTGCCTCGATCCTGCTGGCCCGCAAGAACTTCGGCTGCGGGTCGTCGCGCGAGCATGCCCCCTGGGCGCTCGAGGACTACGGTTTCCGCGTCATCATCGCGCCGTCTTTCGCCGACATCTTCTTCAACAACTGCTTCAAGAACGGCGTGTTGCCGGTCCGGCTCACCGAGACCGAAGTCGACCGCCTGTTCCACGAGGTGAATGCCTTCCCCGGGTTCGAACTGACCATCGACCTGCCCGAGCAGTTCGTCACCACCCAGGACGGCTCGCAGCGCTTCGCGTTCGATGTCGACCCCTTCCGCAAGTTCTGCCTGGTCAACGGATTCGACGAGATCGGCCTGACCCTGCGTCACGCCGACAAGATTCGCGAGTTCGAGACCAAACGCATCAGCGCTCAGCCCTGGCTCACCAAAACCCTGGTGCGCTGAACCGGGACCAGCGGTCTCTCGATCAAGAGAACCAGCCTGGCCCCGCCAGGCTGGCAAGTGGCGCTGCGCCGCCCGTTACCAAACACTGTTGAAAGGAAAGTTCCGATGAAAGTTGCAGTGCTGCCGGGCGATGGCATCGGCCCCGAGATCACCGCTCAGGCGGTCCGCGTCCTGAAGGCGCTTGCCGGCCAGGGCCTGTCGATCGAACTCGAGACGGCGCCCGTCGGCGGGACAGCCTTCGATCTCAGCGGTGACCCGCTGCCTGCGGCGACCATCGCCGTCTGCGAGTCGGCCGACGCAATTCTCTTCGGTTCCGTCGGCGGGCCGCAGTACGACACGCTGCCGCGGCCTCAGCGCCCCGAACAGGGCCTGCTGCGGCTGCGCAAGCATTTCGACCTGTTCGCCAACCTGCGCCCGGCCATCGTGTATCCCGAACTGGCGCACGCTTCGACGCTCAAGCCCGAGGTAGTTGCCGGCCTCGATCTGCTGATTCTGCGCGAACTGACAGGCGACATCTATTTCGGTCAGCCCCGCGGCGTGCGCACCAACGAGGCCGGTGAGCGCGAAGGGTTCGACACCATGCGCTACACCGAAAGCGAGATCCGCCGTATCGCCCACACCGCCTTTCAGGCCGCGCGCAAGCGGGCAGGCCGTGTGTGTTCGGTCGACAAGGCCAACGTGCTCGAGACGACCCAGTTCTGGCGCGATGTGGTCACCGACGTGCACAAGGAATACGCCGATGTGGCGCTGTCGCACATGTACGTCGACAACGCCGCGATGCAGCTCATCCGCAACCCGAAGCAGTTCGACGTGATCGTCACCGGCAACATGTTCGGTGACATCCTGTCCGACGAGGCGTCGATGCTCACCGGCTCGATCGGCATGCTGCCCTCGGCCTCGCTCAATGCCAAAGGCCTCGGGCTGTACGAGCCGATCCACGGTTC
>DAONCJ010000307.1:0-5033 GCA_035401985.1 Burkholderiaceae bacterium
CCGCGAACCGTTTGCCACCGAGCTGGACCGCGAGCGTGCGATCGATCTGGCCGTCGCCCAGGCGGCCGTTGCCGATGTGGTGCTGATCGCCGGCAAGGGCCACGAGGACTATCAGGAGATTCAGGGCAAGCGCCATCCGTTTTCCGACGCGCAGGTCGCGCGGCGCGCCCAGGCGCGGCGGATCGCCAGCGGCCCGGCCCACCCGCCGCAGCGCGGAGCCTCCGATGTTTGATCTGCGCCAGGCCTTCGAGTGGCTGTCCGCCGGTCGGCTGATCGGCAGCGGCGCCGAGGTGATCTCCGAGGTCTGCACCGACACCCGGGCGATCCGCAAGGGCTGCCTGTTCGTGGCGCTGCGCGGCGAGCGCTTCGACGCGCATGACTTCATCGCCCAGGCGATCGACGCCGGAGCCGGTGCGGTTCTGGTCGAGCGCTGGGTCGGGGGCATGCGCGGTCCGGCGCTGCTGGTCGCCGACACGCGAGTCGCCTTCGGCGAGATCGCACGCGGCTGGCGTGGTCGCTTCGATCTGCCGGTGCTTGCGGTGACGGGCAGCAACGGCAAGACGACGGTCAAGGAGATGCTGGCGTCGATCCTCGCGGCCCGCTTCGGCGAAGCGAACCGCCTGGCCACGGCCGGCAACCTGAACAACGACGTCGGCGTGCCGATCTCGGTCCTGCGCCTGGCTGCCCATCATCAGGCGGCGGTGTTCGAGCTCGGCATGAACCGGCCGGGCGAAATCGCCTGGCTTGCCGACATCGCCCGGCCCACCGTCGTGCTGGTCAACAACGCCCAGCGCGAGCATCAGGAGTTCATGGGTTCGGTTCAGGCCACGGCGCTCGAGAACGGCGCGGCGATCGCAGCACTGCCCGCGACGGGTGTGGCGGTCTACCCGGGCGACGATCCGCACGCTCCGTTGTGGCAGGAGCTGGCTGGCGGACGCCGCTGCCTGCCATTCGGACTGGACGAACGCTGCAGGGTCCGTGCCCTGCCTGACGCCCGTCCCGAGCACTTCGAGATGAACCTCGACGGATGCCCGGTGATCGTCAATCTGTCGATCGACGGGCTGCACAACGTGCGCAACGCGCTGGCCGCCGCAGCCTGCGCGCTGGCCATCGGCATCGCGCCGTCCGACATCGCTGCGGGACTGGCCGCGTTCCGGCCGGTACGCGGCCGGCTCGCCCGCCTGAACTCGCCAAGCGGCGCCCAGGTGATCGACGACAGCTACAACGCCAACCCGGACTCGGTCCGCGCGGCGATCGATGTGCTGGCCTCGGCGGCCCGTCCGCGGGTGCTGGTGCTCGGCGACATGGGCGAAGTCGGCGATCAGGGCGAGCAGTTCCACCGCGAAGTCGTCGACTACGCCCAGGTGTGCGGGATCGACCATCTGCTGACGCTTGGCGATGCCACGGCCCGCGCCGTCCGCGATGCCGGCCATCCGGGCTTCGAGGCCTTCGCCGCCATCGAGCCGCTGATCGAGCGCGTCGCCCAGCTGGCGGTCGCGCCGGCCACGATCCTGATCAAGGGATCGCGCTTCATGCAGATGGAACGCGTGGTGGCCGCGCTGGTTCGGCGCACCGAAGTCGCAGGCGCGCACTGACATGCTGCTCGAACTTGCACAGTGGCTCGCCCGGGACATCCGCGGATTCGCGGTGTTCAACTACATCACGCTGCGCGCGGTGATGGCGAGCCTGACCGCGCTGGCGATCGGCCTGGTGTTCGGGCCGATGCTGATCCGCAAGCTGGCCGAGATGAAGATCGGCCAGGCGGTGCGCGACGACGGTCCCAAGACCCATCTGAACAAGTCGGGCACGCCCACGATGGGAGGTGCGCTGATCCTGGTGGCGATCGGTGCCGCCACGCTGCTGTGGTCCGACTTGTCGAACCGGTTCGTCTGGATCGTGCTTCTGGTCACGCTCGGCTACGGCGCGATCGGCTGGGTCGACGACTATCGCAAGGTGGTCCACAAGAATCCGAAGGGGATGTCGGCGCGCGACAAGTTTTTCTGGCAGTCGCTGATCGGCGGCATCGCGGCGGTCTATCTCGCGTTCGCCGTCCCCGCGCAGACCAACAGCCAGGCCCTCGACCTGTTTGCGCAGTGGGTGGGCAGCGGGCTGGCCATGAACCTGCCGCCCAAGGCCGATCTGATCGTGCCGTTCTTCAAGAACATCGCGTATCCGCTGGGCGTGTTCGGCTTCATCGTGCTGACCTTCCTGGTGATCGTGGGCACCAGCAACGCGGTGAATCTGACCGACGGGGCCGACGGTCTGGCCATCATGCCTTCGGTACTCGTCGGAGCCGCGCTCGGCGTGTTCGCCTATGTCACCGGCAACGCCGTGTTCTCGAAGTACCTGCTGATCCCCTACATCGCCGGCGCGGGTGAACTGACGGTGTTCTGTGCCGCCATCGGCGGCGCCGGCCTTGCCTTCCTCTGGTACAACGCCTACCCGGCCCAGGTCTTCATGGGCGATGTCGGCGCGCTGGCCCTGGGCGGTGCGCTGGGCACGGTGGCGGTGATCGTGCGTCAGGAGATCGTGCTGTTCATCATGGGCGGCGTGTTCGTCGCCGAGACCGTCTCGGTCATGCTCCAGGTCAGCTGGTTCAAGTACACGAAGCGGCGCTACGGCCAGGGCCGGCGCATCTTCCGGATGGCGCCGCTGCATCATCATTTCGAAGTCGGTGGCGTCAAGGAAAGCCAGGTCGTCGTGCGGTTCTGGATCGTCACGATGATGCTGGTGCTGTTCGGCCTGTCGTCCCTGAAGCTGCGGTGACCGCGATGGCCGAGCAACTCCATCTTTTCGACCTTGCCGGGCGTCATGTGCTGGTCGTCGGGCTCGGCGAATCGGGTCTGGCGATGGCCCGATGGGCTGCGTTCCGCGGTGCGAAGGTGAGCGTCGCGGACACGCGTGCCGCGCCCCCGCAACTGGCCGCGCTGCAGCGCGATGTGCCGGCCGCGCGCTTTGTCGGGGGTCCCCTTGATGAGGCGCTGCTGGCCGACGTCGATCTGCTGGCGTGGAGTCCCGGCCTGTCGATCGAGATCGGCGACGCCGCAGCCTTTCACGCGGCGGCGCTGGCCCGCGGGCTGCCTGTGGCCGGCGAGATCGAACTGTTCGCCCAGGCGCTGGCGATGCTGCGCGAGCAGGGCTATGCGCCCCGACTGGCGGCCATCACCGGCACCAATGGCAAGACCACCACGACCCGCCTGGTCGGCCACTTGTGCAGCCATGCCGGCCTGCGTGTGGCGGTCGCCGGCAACATTGCGCCGGCCGCACTGGATGTGCTGCGCGGGCATCTGGTCGAGTGTGGCCAGGTTCCCGATCCCGAGCGTCTGCCGCAGGTCTGGGTGCTCGAGCTGTCGAGCTTCCAGCTTGCCTTGACCCAGAGTCTCGCGGCCGATGCCGCCGCCATTCTGAATCTGTCGCAGGACCACCTCGACTGGCATGCGTCGATGGCCAGCTATGCGGCGGCCAAGCAGCGCATCTACCGGGGCGCGGGGCTGTGCGTGTGGAACCGCGACGACCCGGCTACCGAGCCGCCGCGCGGCGCGCCGAGCGCCAGCTTCGGGTCTTCGCTGCCGGGCGGGCCCGGCGAGTTCGGCATCGCCCACGACGGCGGTCTGCGCTGGCTGGCCTACGCAGTTCCTGGCGACGATCCGCCGCCCTCGCGCCGGCGTCCGCAGCCGACCACGATCGTGGTCAAGCGGATGATGCCGGCCGATGCGCTGCGCATCCGCGGCGCTCATAACCACGCCAATGCGCTGGCTGCGCTGGCGCTCGCACGGGCGATGGGCGCCCCGGTGGCTTCGATGCTGCACGCCTTGCGTGACTTCGAGGGCGAGCCGCATCGCTGCGAACTGATCGCGGTGCTCGACGACGTGGGTTACTACGATGACAGCAAGGGCACCAATGTCGGCGCCACCGTGGCGGCATTGTCGGGCCTGGGCAAGCGCTGCCTGCTGATCGCAGGCGGCGAGGGCAAGGGACAGGATTTTTCGCCCTTGGCCGCCCCCGTGCAGGCCCATGCGCGCGCGGTATTCCTGATCGGGCGCGATGCGCCGCGGCTGCGCGAAGCGCTGGCCGACACCGGCGTGCCGATCACCGATTGCGCCTCGCTCGAGGACGCGGTGGCGCAGGCAAGAGCCCTCGGGCAACTCGGCGACGCGGTCCTGCTGTCGCCGGCGTGCGCGAGCTTCGACATGTTCCGTGACTATGCGCACCGATCGGAGGTCTTCGCGGCCGCCGTGCGCGCACTGACCGAGGATGCGGGATCGCCATGCTGAGCATCCGGCTGCCCTGGCGAAGCCGTGCGGGCGAGCGCACGCTGGTGCGCAACGCGCTGGCGTCCAACGCCCAGTCGATCGATGTGGCCCTGTTGTGGGTGGTGGGGACGCTGCTGGCCATCGGTCTGGTGATGGTCTATTCCGCGTCGATCGCATTGCCCGACTCGCCGAAATTCGCCGCCTACAAGCCGACGCACTTCCTGGTGCGGCATGCGTTCTCGATCGCGCTGGCGATTCCGGTGGGGCTGGTCGTGTTCGCCACCCCGATGCGCTTCTGGCAGCGCTGGGCGCCGATGCTGTTCCTGGGCTGTCTGGTGCTGCTGGTGATCGTGCTGATTCCGGGCGTTGGCAAGGTGGTGTACGGGGCGCGCCGCTGGTTGTCGCTCGGCTTCACCAGTCTGCAGCCTTCTGAACTGATGAAGCTGTTCGTCATCCTGTACGTGGCCGACTACACGGTGCGCAAGCAGGACTACATGCAGCAGTTCTCCAAAGGCTTTCTGCCGATGGGCGCCGCGGTGGCGGCGGTCGGGCTGCTGCTGCTGCTCGAGCCGGACCTGGGCGCCTTCGTGGTGATCGCGACCGTCGCGATGGGCATGCTGTTTCTGGGCGGAGTCAACGGCAAGCTGTTCGCCGGACTGGTCGTGATCGCGCTTTCGACGTTTTCGCTGCTGATCATGATCTCGCCCTGGCGCCGGGAGCGGATCTTTGCCTACCTCGACCCGTTCGCCGATCCGCTCGGCAAGGGCTACCAGCTCACGC
>DAONCJ010000308.1:0-5015 GCA_035401985.1 Burkholderiaceae bacterium
CGATGCCTTGCGCAGCGAGCGTCTGGTTTTCCTTCCGCTGGATGTCTGGTGTCCGCCTCTGGCGCGTCTGCTCGCCCGCCGCGAGCTGCTGGGCGTGCGCAACAGCGGTCACACCGCGTGCAAGCTGATGCATCCCTTTATCGGCGGGACGACACCGTCGCTGATGCTCGTCCCGGTGACCCATGCCGAGTACGTTCCGCGTGCGACCGAACTGCTCACCGACGCCGGCACAACGGCGCTCGTGTTTCGCGGTGTCGATGGCGAACCCGCCCTCTATCCGCACGCGCTGCGTAATGTGTGGCGGGTTCGCCGGGGCGCGGTCGATGAGCTGACGCTGACGCCCGACGTCACGCCCGACCCCGCCATCGAACTCGACAAGGACGCGTCGGCCGAAGCGGTCGCGCACTGGAGCGCCGAGGTGGCGGCGGGGCGCCGGGCCATGCCGCAGATGGCCGCGCGGCTGATCGCGCTGGCGCGCTCGATGGTCGACCCGTCGCAAGATCCAGTCCCGCAGGAGAACCGGCAATGAATCATTCGGAGGACGGCATCACGCCGGGGCGGCCGGTCGGTCCGCTCGGGCGGGTCTGGCTGGTGGGCGCCGGCCCGGGAGACCCGGAACTCGTCACACTCAAGGCGGTGCGCGTGCTCGCCCAGGCCGATGTGATCCTGCTCGACGATCTGGCCAATCCTGCGCTGCTCGCGCATGCGGGGCCGCGCGCCCGGGTCATCCGGGTGGGCAAGCGGGGCGGCTGCCGCTCCACGCCCCAGGCGTTCATCACCCGCCTGATGGTGCGCGAGGCCAGTCGGGGCCGGCAGGTGGCGCGCCTCAAAGGGGGTGACCCCTCGGTGTTCGGGCGCGCCGCCGAAGAGATCGAGGCCTGCCGGCGCGCCGGCATCCCTTGCGAGATCGTCCCCGGCATCACTTCGGCGAGTGCCGCAGCGGCGGCGCTGGGCATGCCGCTGACCGACCGCGATCATGCCCGTGGCGTCGCCTTCGTCACCGGTCATGCCAAGCCCGGCGGGCCCGACCCGGACTGGGCGGCGCTGGCGGCCAGCGGTCTGACCCTGGTGGTCTACATGGGCCTGTCGCGGGCCGAGTCGATTGCCGATGCGCTGATGGCCGCCGGCCGTCCGCCCGATCTGCCGGTGGCCATCGTCGAGCGCGCCAGCCTGCCGGGTGAACGGGTGCTGCCCACGACGCTGGCCGGCCTGGCGCAGACCTTGTCGGCCCATTCGGTGACCAGTCCCGCCGTGCTGGTCATCGGCGCAGCGCTCGAGGCGGCGCTGGTCGCGGTCGCCGAACCCGCCAGGCGTGCCGGCAGGGCCTGAATCGGCCGGCCAGGCAGGGGGTTTTTCGGTCAGAATGGCCGGCACCGGGCGCGTTGACGCGGGTGCATGGCCCAGGCCGCACTCGCCACCTGCGTGTGCCCAGGCACTGTCCAGGAGCGATACCGTCGTGAGCACTTCTCATCGCAGCTTCTGCCGCGTCTGCGAACCCGCCTGCGGGCTGGTGGCCCGGGTCGAGGACGGCCGGCTCGTCGAACTGACCGCCGACCGCGAGCACCCGATCAGCCGCGGCTTCGTCTGCAACAAGGGGCTCTACGGGGCCGACATCCAGAACGACCCCGATCGACTGAACGTGCCGCTGAAGCGGACCGGGCCAAACCGCTTCGAGCCGGTTTCGTGGGACGAGGCGCTCGAGGGCATCGCCCAGCGCCTGCGCGGCATCATCGATCGCCACGGCGTGGGCGCGCTCGCCAGCTACGTCGGCAACCCGGCCGCGTTCAACAGCCTGCATGGTCCGTCGTACGCCCGCTTCATCGGGCAGCTGGGCGTGCGCAAGCGGTTCAGCTCCGGCACCCAGGACTGCTCGAACAAGTTCGCCGGATCGCAGGCCGTCTTCGGCACCCGCACGCTGCATCCCGTGCCTGACATCGAGCGATCCGATTTCATCCTGCTGATCGGCGAAAACCCCGCGGTCTCGCACATGTCGTTCCTGTCGATCGCTCATCCGATGAAGGCGCTCAAGGCGGCGCAGGCCCGCGGCGCGCGCATCGTCTATGTGAACCCGCGGCGCATCGAGGCCGCCGCCACGGCCGGCTCGGTGCTGCCCATCCGGCCCGACACCGATGTGTATCTGCTGGCCGCACTGCTGTCCGAGATCGATCGCACCGTGGGCTTCGATGCGCGGGCGGTGCGCGAACACGGCCGCAACATCGAGGGCCTGCGCGCCTTCGTCGCGCCCTGGACGCCGGAGCGCGTCGCTGCGGTCACCGGCATGGCAGCCGAAACCATCCGGGCGCTCGCACGCGACTTCGCCGCTGCGCCCACGGCGTGCGCCCACATGTCGACGGGCGTGAACATGGGCCGCCAGGGCACGCTGGCCTACTGGCTGCTGCACATGCTGGTTTTCGTCACCGGCAACCTGGGCAAGGCCGGGGGCAGCTTTTATTCGCAGGGCTTTTATGCCCGCAGTGCGGCGGCCGGTGCACGTTCGCCGACCGGGATGACCGACGGACCTCACGGCCGGCTGCGAGAGCCCGGCGGCGTGGGGATCGCGCTGCCCGGCGCGCTGATGCCCGACTATCTGCTGGACCCGGCCGAGCCGGTACGGGCGATGTTCGTGAGCTCTGGCAATCCTGTGCTGTCGATCGGCGGTGAAGCGCGCTTGCGCGAGGCCTTCGCCAGTCTCGAACTGCTGGTGTGCGTCGACATCTACCGCAACGCCACCTCGGAATACGCCCACTACATCCTGCCGGCCGCAGGCGCCTACGAACGCGAGGACATCAACATCACCGGCATGGGCATGCAGGACCAGCCGTCGGTGCAGTACACGCCGGCGATCGTCGCGCCGGCGTTCGAGCGGCGTCCCGACTGGTGGATATTCGAATCGCTGTGCCGCGCGATGGGCCTGCCGTCGCTGCTCGACGAGGGTCCGCAGCCCGATCTCTGGGCGCGGGTCGACGCGATGCTGCGCTCGCGCGGCCATTCGATGGACGAGCTGCGCCGCCAGGGCGTGATCGTGTTCGAGCGCAGCGCGCCCGAGGAATTGTTCGAGGTCCACATCCAGACCGAAGACCGGCGTGTCGATTGCTGCCCCGAAGTGTTCACCGAGGCGATCGCGCGCATGGAACGGATATTCGATGAACTCGCCTCCGAGCCCGAGGGCCAGCTCAAGCTGATCGGCAAGCGCGACGGCTACATGATCAACAGCTGGTACAGCAACCTGCCCAAGCTCAAGCGCAACGAGCGCGACCGCAACTACCTGTTCATGCACCCCGACGACGCGGCCGCGCGCGGCATCGCCGACGGAGATCGGGTGCGAGTGCGCAGCCGCGATGGCCAGATCGAGGCGCCGGTGCGCCTGAGCGACGCGCTGATGGGCGGCGTGGTCGCCATGACCCATGGCTGGGGACACGGCGCCACACCAGGGATGCGCTTCGCCCAGCAGACGGCAGGCGTCAACTGCAATGCGCTGCTGCCCTCTGGCCCCGACGCATACGAGCCGATCAGCAACCAGGCGCACATGACTGGCATCGCGGTCGAGATCGAGGCGCTCGAGACGCGCCCGACGCGGGACACCGCCGGCACCGGCTAAGCTTCGGGCTGGACGCGGGCCTGCGGGCCCGGCGAGTTTTTCCCTATCGCGCGAGACACGATGAATTCTGCTGACGGCCAGTTCCTGGCCAACGACGCGCTGCCCCTGCGTGGCATCACGGTGATCGAGCTGTCGCACATGATCATGGGTCCGGTCACCGGCATGATCCTGGCCGACCTCGGCGCCGAGGTGATCAAGATCGAGCCGATCGAGGGCGACAACACCCGCCGCCTGAAGGGCTCGGGCATCGGTTACTTCCCCGTGTTCAGCCGCAACAAGCGCAGCCTCGCGGTCGACCTGAAGTCCGCCGACGGACAGGCGCTGGTGCGCGATCTGGCCGCGAAGGCCGACATGCTGGTCGAGAATTTTCGCGACGACAGCCTGGCCCAGTACGGGCTCGACTATGGCTCGCTGTCGGCCGTCAATCCGGGCCTGATCTATGTCTCGCTGAAGGGCTTCCTGTCGGGCCCGTACAAGTCGCGCACGGCGCTGGACGAGGTCGTGCAGATGATGGGCGGCATGGCCCAGATCAATGGCGACGGCCAGACGCCGCGTCGGGTCGCCCCTTCGGCCAACGACATCCTGGGCGGCACCTTCGGCGTGGTCGGCGCCCTGGCGGCGCTGAATGATCGGCGCAGCACCGGTCGCGGCCGGCATGTGCGCTCGGGCCTGTTCGAGACCAACCTGCTGCTGGTCGCGCAGTTCATCGCGCAGTACCAGCTCACCGGCGCGCCGGCGATACCGGTCGGGCGCACCCGCAAGCCGCCCTGGGGGGTGTACGACATCTTCGAGACGGCCGATGGCCGGATCTTTGTCGCGGTGGTCAGCGATGCCCAGTGGCGCAGTTTTGCCCGCGTCTTCCTGCCGCCGCAGTTCGCCGATGACGAGCGGCTTCGCACGGCGGTCCAGCGCGAGGCGGCGCGTGACTGGGTGGTGCCGCAGGTGGCTGCGGCGCTCAAGCCCTGGAAATCGGCCGACCTGTGTGCCGCGCTCGAAGCCGCCGGCCTGTCGTATGGACCGATTCGCGAGCCGCACGATCTGCTCGACGATCCACACCTGCGCGGCGGCCAGGCGCTGATCGATACTCTGCTGCCCTCGGGCGAACAGATCTCGGCGGCGGCGCTGCCGATCGAGTTCGACGGCCTGAAGGCGGGCAAGCGAAGCGATCCGGCGCCCATCGGCGGCGACACCCGAGCGGTGCTGGCCGGCCTCGGTCTGGACCCCGCCCGAATCGAGGCGCTGCTGGCCAGCGGCGCCGTCGCTGCACCACCGCCGCAAGACGCATGAACCCGACGATGGCTGCGGGCGACCCGATCGCGCCGCCCCGCCAACCGCTCACTTTCTGGAGATAACCGATGCTGATCCGTTCCTTGCTCGCCCTTGTCCTGATGTCGGCTGCCGGCCTGTCCCAGGCGCA
>DAONCJ010000309.1:0-5001 GCA_035401985.1 Burkholderiaceae bacterium
GCCCAGCGCGATCTCGTGGCCGCCGTCGGCGAAGCCGCGCCAGTCATCGACCATCGGCAGGTCGGCGCCCATGCCTTCGAGCAGGCGGTACTCGGCGAACATCTGCGAGAGCGTCTCGCGGCGGCCGGGCGATTCGGCCACGATCAGCTTGCGATGCGGCGAATCGAGCAGAAAGCGCTCGAGCGCGGCCAGCGGCCGGTCGGCCCGCCGATTGACCACCACCTCGGGCAGCGGACGCGCCCAGCCGCGCGTCTCAGCCGGCGCGCCGGCGGGGGCGACTGTCAGGACCTGAGGCGCGCCGCCCAGATCGGCGGTGCTGGTGTCGGCGGGTTCTGCCGCGGCGCTGTGCTTGCCGGTGATGGCAAAGCGGCCGAAGCGCGCGGCCTGCACGAACAGCTGCTCGGACGACAGGAACAGCTCGTCGGGGCGCAGCAGCGGACGTTCGATGTCATGCGCCAGAAACTTGTAGCGCTGGGCCGTTTCCTGACCGAAGCGCTGCACCGCTTCCTGGACATCGCCATGGGTCAGGATGACCGACCCTTCGCCCAGGTAATCGAAGAAGGTGGCCGTGCCTTCGAAGAACAGCGGCAGCCAGTACTCGACGCCGGCCGGAGACAGTCCGTTGCCGACGTCCTTGTAGATCGACGATTTCGAGGGATCGCCTTCGAAGCGCTCGCGCCAGCGGCCCCGGAACGCGGTGCGCGCTTCGTCATCCAGCGGAAACTCGCGGCCGGGCAGCAGCCGGACCGATTCGACCGGATAGAGGCTGCGCTGGTTGTCGGGGTCGAAAGTCCGCAGCGTGTCGATCCGGTCATCGAACAGATCGAGCCGGTAGGGCAGGGTCGCGCCCATCGGATACAGGTCGATCAGTCCGCCGCGCACGCTGTACTCGCCGGGCCGCACGACCTGGCTCACATGGTCGTATCCGGCCAGCACCAGCTGGGCGCGCAGCTGTGCCTCGTCCAGGCGCTGACTTTTCTTGAAGAAGAAGGTGTGCGAGGCCAGGAAGCTGGCCGGGGCGAGTCGCTGCAGCGCCGAGGTGGCGGCCAGCACCACCACGTCGCAGGCGCCCTTCTGCAGACCGTACAAGGTGTCGAGCCGCTCGGAGATCAGGTCCTGGTGCGGCGAGAAATTGTCGTAGGGCAGGGTCTCCCAGTCGGGCAGCAGGCGCACGCGCAGGGCGGGATCGAAGAAGCCGATCTCGCCGGCCAGTCGCTGCGCGCTGGTCGCATCGGCTGTCAGCACGGCCAGCACGCGCGTGTCCGAGGCGGTGCGCGCGGATGCCGGGGACTTTCCTTGCGGGCCGAGCGGGTTGAGGCGGCGGGCCAGCAGCGCGAGCAGCAGCGCGTCGCCCACGCCAGCGCCGGCGTCCAGCACGAAGCTGGTGCCGGGTCGAGGCTGAAGGGGAATGGAAGCGAGGGCGCCAGCAAGCGCCGGCGAGGCGCCCGGGGGCGGGGCAACGGAAGTCAAGTCGCGTGGCGTCCGGGAAGCTCTGCAGCAAAGATAGAATTCTATCCGATGGACACTTCTCCTCGATTTCACGCGCTCGTGCCGGCGGCGGGCGTCGGCGCCCGCATGGGTGGCGGCGTGCCCAAGCAATACCTCGAACTGGCCGGGCGTTCACTGCTGCAGTGGTCGGTTGATGTGCTGTCGTCTGCGCCCTTTGTCGAGTCGGTATGGGTGGTGGTGGCACCGGAGGACACGCTGGCTGAAGCACAACTGTGCAACCGCCCCGGTGTGCGGGTCCTGCGCCAGGGCGGGGCCAGCCGGCGCGACACGGTGCTGGCGGGCCTTGAGGCCGCCGAAGGCCATTGGCGCGACGACGACTGGGTGCTGGTCCACGATGCAGCCCGCCCCGGGCTGAGCCTGGCGGCGCTGACGCGCCTGCGCGATGCGCTGCAGGCCGATGCCCTCGGGGGCCTGCTGGCGCTGCCGGTCAGTGACACGGTCAAGGCGTCGATCGAAGGCGAACAGGTCGTTGCGCGCACCCTGCCGCGCGAGGGCTTGTGGCTGGCGCAGACGCCGCAGATGTTTCGCTACGGGCCGCTGCTGGACGCCTTGCGCAGGCACCCGGATGTGACCGATGAAGCTGGCGCGATCGAGGCTGCCGGTGGACGCCCCCGACTCGTGGCCGGCGAACGCCGCAACTTCAAGGTGACCACCCGTGACGATCTCGAGATGATGGCCGCGCTGCTGACCGGCCCGCAGGCCGGCCCGAACGAAGCATCCAGAGCACTCCCGCTTGCGGGGAGCGGCCGATGATCCGCATCGGTCAAGGTTACGACGTGCATGCCCTGGTTCCCGGGCGCGCGCTGATCGTGGGCGGTGTCCGCATTCCGTACCCCCGCGGTCTGCTCGGCCATTCGGATGCGGACGTCCTGCTGCACGCCATCACCGACGCGCTGCTCGGGGCGGCCGCACTGGGCGACATCGGACGCCATTTTCCGGACAGCGACGAGCGATGGCGCGGGGCCGACAGCCGCATGCTGCTGCGCGAGGCGATGTCGCGCGTGCGTGCCGCGGGCTTCGAGGTGGGCAACCTGGACAGCACCATCATCGCCCAGGCGCCACGCATGGGCCCGTTTATTGCCCCGATGGTGGCCAACCTGTCGGCTGACCTGGGCGTTGCGCCTGGTCAGATCAACATCAAGGCCAAGACCACCGAGCGCCTGGGTTTCGAGGGTCGCGGCGAAGGCATTGCAGCGCAGGCTGTGGTGCTGCTTGTCGAATTGCGGAGAACTTCATGAGCCAATCGAATCAGCCCACGCCTGCCGACGTGGTGCACCGCCCCGAACTGAACCGCTTCGAGCTGACCGTCGACACGCGTCTGTGCCGGGCCGACTATCAGCTGGATGGCAAGGTGATGAACGTCCATCACACGGAAGTGCCGCCCGCGCTGGAGGGCCGCGGTCTGGCCGCGGTGCTGGTGCAGGCCGTGTTCGACCATGCCGAAGCCAACGGCCTGACCGTGCGCCCGCTGTGCTCGTATGTCCGGGCCTGGGCCCGGCGGCACCCGGAAGTGACCGGGCTGCTCGCCTGAGCGGCGTGGCGGCCGTTCAGCGCCGCAGGTGCCGCGGCAGCAGGCCGACCGCCAGCGCGGTGCCGGCCAGCACGACCGCGCATCCGGCCAGCATCTGAAGCGTGATCGCCTCGCCCAGGTACAGGGCGCCGGAGACGATTGCCACCACCGGGTTGAGAAAGGTGACCGACATGGTCGGCACGGTGCCGACTTCGCGCAGCAGGCGGAAGTACATCAGCATGCCGAGGCCGGAGCTTGCAACCCCCAGGAAGATGGCTTCGAGCCACGGCCGCAGACCCGGCGCCGTGTGACGGGCCGTTCCCCAGACGCCGTGCCATTCGGCCCAGGCGAAGGGTGCCAGGGCCAGGGCGGCCGCCAGCATCGTGCCGACCGTCACGGCCAGCGGGTCCAGTCCGGCCATCCTCACGCGTGAAAAGTTGGCAGCCATTCCCCAGACGAGCGACGAGCCCAGGCCGGCCAGCACCGACAGACTGACCGTCACCGACGACGAATCCATCCGCAGAGAGACCTTGCCCCAGAACAGCACCGCCACCCCGAGCATGCCGACGACAAGGCCCAGCACGCGCCAGCGCCCGATGCGCTCGCCCAGCCAGGCCCAGGCGACGACAGCGCCGAACATGGGCGCCGTGGCGTTCAGGATCGCGGTCAGGCCGGCGCTCAAGGTCAGTGCCGACCAGGCGATCAGCACGAAGGACAGCGCGGTGAAAGCGGTGCCCTGGATGGCGAACAGGCCGGCGTGCCGGCGAAGGACGCCGGCCCCGCCGCGAGCGATCAGCAGCGGCAGCAGCATCAGGGCCGCAATGCCCATGCGCAGGGCGATCAGCGTGACCGGCCCGAACGCAGGCACCGCCGAGCGCGTGAACAGATATGCGGCCCCCCAGATCAGGGACAGCAGCAGCAGCTCGGCGACGTGGCGCGGCCGCAGCGCGGACGGTGAGGCAGGCCGGGACTGTGTCAGAGCACTGGCTTTTGCGTCGACTCGGGTCACGCCTGAGCGGCGAGCCGGTCATGCACTTCGTCGGCCAGCGCCAGGCACGAGGTAAGGCCGGGCGATTCGATGGCGAACAGGTTCACCAGGCCCGTCACCCCGTGCTCGGTGGCATCCTGCACGATGAAATCGGCTGCGGCTTCCCCCGGGCCGCCGACTTTTGGCCGGATACCGCTGTATCCCGGCGCCAGCGCGTTGTCGGGCAGACCCGGCCAGTACGAACGGATGGCTTCCTCGAAACCTTCGGCCCGTCGCGGGTCGACGCGATAGTCGATGCTGTCGACCCACTGCACATCAGGCCCGAAGCGCGCCTGGCCGCCGAGGTCCAGGGTCAGGTGCACCCCCAGACCTGCGCTCTCGGGCACCGGATAGATCAGCCGGCTGAACGGCGCGCGCCCGGTCAGGCTGAAATAGTTGCCCTTGCACAGATGCCCGATCGGCAGACGCGAGTGATCAATGCCGTCGATCAGCGCCGCGACGGCGGGCGCATGCAGCCCGGCGCTGTTGATCACGGTCCGTGCGCGGATCGCCATCGGCTCGTCGCCGCCTATCTGCAGCTCGATCCCCTGTGGTGTCGCGCGGCCGGACAGCACGGGACTGTGCAGCGCGAGCAGCGCACCATGGTCCTGCGCATCGCCCAGCAACGCGAGCATCAGGCCGTGGCTGTCGATGATGCCGGTGGTCGGCGAGAGCAGTGCCGCCTCGCAGCGCAGCGCCGGTTCGAGCGCGCGCGCTTCGGTGCCCGACAGCAGGCGGATGTCTTCGACGTCATTGGCGCGCGCATGGGCCGCGATGCCCTCGAGCTGCGCGACCTGCGCGACGGAGGTGGCGACGATCAGCTTGCCGCAGCGCCGGTGCGCGATGCCGCGTTCAGCGCAGTAGGCGTAAAGCCGCCGGCGGCCCTGCACGCAGGCGCGGGCCTTCAGCGAGCCGGCCGGGTAATAGATGCCGGCATGGATGACCTCGCTGTTGC
>DAONCJ010000310.1:0-4992 GCA_035401985.1 Burkholderiaceae bacterium
GCAACCGTGTGACCGGCGGCCGCGCTCGCGCATGACCGGCGGCCGCGCGCCCGTTTGACCAGCGCCGGTTCAGTCGCGCCAGCGCGTCCGCGTGGCAAGGCGCCCGGCGTCGGCCACAGTCAGTGCCTGGGCCGGACGCTCACCGGCCAGGCAGCGCCGCGCCAGTTCGACATACCCCGCGGTACCGCGCGCCTTGCGGGCGATGTCCTCATCGGACAACTCGCGCACGACCTTCGCCGGCACTCCGGCAACCAGCACCCGGGGCGGAATCTGCGCACCGATCTTCACGAACGCCATGGCCGCGACCATCGTGTATTCGCCGATGGTCGAACGATCCATCACGACCGCGTTCATGCCGACCAGCACGCCGCGCCCCACATGCACGGCATGCACCACCGCGCCATGGCCGATGTGACTGTGCTCGGCCAGCACGCAATCGAAATCGGTCAGCGTGTGAACCACGCAGTTGTCCTGCAGGTTCGATTCGCGCTCCATCACGATGCGCCCGAAGTCGCCGCGCAGCACTGCGCCGGCCGCCACGAAGCAGCCGGGGCCGATGAACACGTCGCCGATCAGCGTCGCTGCGGGATGCACATAGGCGCTGGGGTCGATCACCGGCGTGACGCCCTCGAAGCTGTAGACACCAGGCGCCTGATTCATGTGCTTTCCTTCACCAGTACGTGACGATCATCTTGGTGGCGAGCAGATAGAGCAGCAGCGCGAACACCCGCTTCATCGTCGCCACCGGCATCCGATGCGCCAGCCGGGCGCCATACGGCGCGGTCAGCACGCTGGCCGCCACGACGGCCAGCAAGGCGGGCACGTAGACGAAGCCCAGCGTGTACGCCGGCAGGTTGGGCACCTGCCATCCCGAGATCACATAGCCGACCATGCCGACCACGGCCACCGGCACGCCGACGGCCGCCGCGGTTCCGATCGCCATGCGCATCGTCACGCCCCAGGCGAGCATCAGCGGAACGGTGAGAAACGCGCCGCCGGCCGATACCAGACCGCAGATCACGCCGATCAGCAGGCCCAGAGCATTCATCGGCAGCGGCCCCGGCAGCGTGCGCCCGGGCGTGGGCTTGCGTCCCAGCAGCATCTGCGTGGCCCCGCCGTACACGATCAGCGCGAAGCCCAGCGCGAGCACCCTCTGCGACATCCATCCGGCGGCGAGCGTCGACAACAGGCTGCCCGCGACCATGCCGGGCGCCATGCGGCGCACGATCGACCAGTCGACCGATCCCAGGCGGTGATGGGCCAGCACACTGGAGCTCGAGGTGAACACGACGGAGGCCATCGCGGTGGCCAGCGCAAGGTGCACCGTGTGGTCCGCCGACAGCGATTGCGCCTGGAACATCGCGGAGAACACCGGCACCAGCGTCATGCCGCCGCCGATGCCGAGCAGCCCCGCGAGGAAGCCGACGAATGCACCGGTCAAGGCATAGGCGATCAGCCACATGGCGGGCTCCCGGCGCAGGCGCGGGACCGGCCGCTGACGGGCAGGCGGGAGGGGAAGCGAAAGTGGGGAGGACTTAACATGCGGGCTGGATCATACTGCCGCTGGCCGCGACAGGCAGCGCGCGCCCCTTGTCGGCCAGTCCATTTGGTGGCCGCCCCACCCAGCTTCCTGCTGACGAAAGACCGCCCATGACGCCGGACAACCCTCTGCCCTTCGAGATCGGTTTCTCGTCGCGTTCGCCCGCCAGCCAGCGCCGCGAACCGGACGCCCCGTTCCGGGTGCTGATCTGCGGCGACTTCAGCGGCAGTTCGGCCGCGCGGCCGTCCGAACTCGCCCAGCGCAAGGCCATGCGGATCGATGTCGATTCGTTCGACCGGGTGTTCGCACGCCTGGCGCCGCGGGTGACGCTGTCTATCCCTGGCGCCGAGAACCCGCTGGACATCGCCACGCGCGACGATTTTCACCCCGACTCGCTCGTGCGCCGAGTGCCGCTGTTCGGAGCCCTGCGCAGCCTGCGGGCCGAACTGGCCGATCCGGCCCGCTTCGAACGGGCGGCCGCCGCGCTGGGCGCCGGGCCCGCCGCGCCGGCAGCCGCGGCACCATCTGCTGCCACCGCCGCGGACTCCGCCGGCAGCGACATCGAGCGCCTGCTCGGCCGCAAGCCGCAGTCCACCCCTCCGGACGCCCCCTCGGGCGCGGGCTCGGTCGTGCAAGGCATCATCCGCGACATCGTGGCGCCGCACATCCGGCCCGGAACCGACTCGCGCCAGCAGGCCCTCACCGCCTCGGTGGACGGCGCGCTGGCGCATCTGCTGCGCCAGGTGCTGCACGACCCTGGCTTCCGGCGCCTGGAAGCCGCCTGGCGCAACGTCGAACGGCTGGTGTCCGAAGTGGGCGGCGAGGAACTGATCGAGATCCACCTGCTGGACGTCACCCGCGACGAGCTCTTCGCGGATATCCGAACGCACGCGCAGGCGCTGGGCGAGTCCGCAACCGGAAGGCTTCTGACCGGCGCGCACGCGGGCAGCGGCGACTCGCGCGGCTGGTCGATGATCGCGCTGGACGCGGTGCTCGACGCAAGCCCTGCCGACATCGCACTGCTGGCGGCGCTGGGCAGCCTGGCGGCCGGCGCCGGTGCGGCACTGCTGGCCGGTGTGGACGGCACGGTGCTGGGCTGCCCCGATGGCGCATCGCTGGGCGATCCGGCCTGCTGGAAGGCGCCCGACCCGCAGATCGCCGCGCACTGGCAGTCGGTCAGGCGGCTGCCCAGCGCAGCCGCGGTGGGTGTCATCGCCGGGCGGCTGATGCTGCGCCTGCCCTATGGCGCGAAGTCCGACCCGATCGACTCCTTCGCCTTCGAAGAGATCACCGATCCGCAGGACCCGAGCGGCTTCCTGTGGGGCAGCGCGGCGCCGCTGACCGCCATGCTGGCCGCCCTCGCCTATCGCGACGACGGCTGGGATCTCAATCTGGACGCCCAGCGTGAAATCACCGACCTGCCGGCGTTCAGCTGGCGCGACCGCGACGGCGACGTGCAGATCCGCACCAGCGCTGAATCGGTGATGTCCGAGCACATCGCCGCCCGCTGGGCGGAGGCCGGGATCATGCCGTTGATGGGCCGGCGCGACCGGCATTCGGCGCAGCTGCCCCGCTGGCAGTCGATGGCCGAGCCGGTGCAGGCGCTGCGCGGCCCCTGGGGCTGACGGGGGCACGGGCGCGGTCCCTGCAGCCATCGCCGGGCGCTGCTATCCTCGCCGGCCCATGGCTCCTGCCTGGCCGCCCGATGGCGGCCCGCATCCTGATGACTTCCCAAGCTTCCGACTCCGTCTCGCTGTTCTCGCCGGTGCGCATCGGCGCGATCGACTGCGCCAACCGCATCTTCATGGCGCCGCTGACACGCTGCCATGCGCTTCCCGGCATCGACGTGCCACATGCGCTGAACGCCACGTACTACACGCAGCGGGCCAGTGCCGGGCTGATCGTCAGCGAGGCCACCCAGGTGTCGCCGCAAGGCAAGGGCTATGTCGACACCCCAGGCATGTACAACGCGGCCCAGCAGGCCGGCTGGCAGCTCGTCACCGACGCCGTGCACGCCACGGGTGGCCGCATCGTCGCCCAGCTCTGGCATGTCGGGGCCATCTCGCATCCCGAGTTCCAGCCCGGCGGCGCCCTGCCGGTGTCCTCGTCGGCCATCAATCCCGGCGGCATCGTCCGAACTCCGTCCGGCAAGCACGAGCGGGTCGCGCCACGCGCGCTGGAGACCCATGAGATCGCCGGTGTGGTCGAAGACTGGCGCAAGGCCGCGCAGGTCGCGCAACGCGCCGGCTTCGATGGCGTCGAGATCCACAGCGCCAACGGCTACCTGCTCGAGCAGTTCATCCGCGACACCGCCAACCAGCGCACCGACGCCTACGGCGGGTCGATCGCCAACCGCATCCGCCTGACGCTCGAAGTGGTCGACGCCTGCGTGTCGGTGTTCGGGCGCGACCGGGTCGGCATCCGGCTGTCGCCGGTGACGGGCTCGAACAACTGCCCGCAGGACTCCAACCCGCAGGCCACCTACGGCACGCTGGTCGACGCGCTGGATGCGCGCGGCATCGCCTTCATCCACTTCGTCGAAGGGCAGACCGGCGCGAGCCGCAACCTCGAGGGCTTCGACTTCACACTGGCACGCAAGCGCTTTCGCGGCAGCTACATCGCGAACAACCGCTACACGCGCGACATGGCGCTGCAGGCGGTCCAGAGCGGCGCGGCTGACGCAGTCGCCTTCGGGGTGCCCTTCATCGGCAATCCCGACCTGCCGCACCGCCTGCGCATCGACGCGCCGCTGGTCAATGCCCGGCCAGAGACCTACTACCTGCAGGGCGCGCAGGGATACACCGACTACCCGGCGCTGACACAGGACTGAAACCGGCCCATTCCGAGGCCCGGCGAGGACAGGCGCGACGGCGAGCTCCCGAGGGAGCGCGGCGCCCCGCCCTCGCTCTCCGGCGGCTCTCCTACTTGTCGTAGGTGTAGAACCCGCGGCCCGTCTTGCGCCCGAGCATGCCGGCATCGACCATCTCGCGCAGCAGCGGCGCGGGGCGGTACTTCGGATCATTGAAGTTGCTGTACAGCACTTCCATCACCGCCAGCTGCACATCCAGACCGACCAGGTCGCACAGCGCCAGCGGGCCGATCGGATGGTTGCAGCCCAGGCGCATGCCGGCGTCGATCTCCTCGGCGCTGGCCAGCCCCTCCTGCAGCGCAAACACGGCCTCGTTGATCATCGGACAAAGAATGCGGTTGACCACGAAGCCGGCGCTGTTCTTCACGCCGATCGGGGTCTTGCCCAGCTTGCGGGCCAGGTCGGCAACCGCCTCGACAGTGGCCTCGGACGTGCGCAGCCCGCGGATGATCTCGACCAGCGCCATCACCGGCACCGGATTGAAGAAGTGCATGCCGACGAACCGGTCGGGCCGCTGAATGGCAGCGGCCAGACGCGTGATGGAGATCGACGAGGTGTTGGAGGCGATGATCGTGCCCGGCGA
>DAONCJ010000311.1:0-4981 GCA_035401985.1 Burkholderiaceae bacterium
CGAGGGCGAGTCGTTCCACACCTCGCGCTGGAACTATCACGTCGACCTGGCCGGCAAGCGCGTGGGCATCATCGGCACCGGCGCCACCGCCGTGCAGGTCGTCCCCGAGCTCGCCAAGGTGGTGAAGGAGCTGTACGTCTTCCAGCGCACGCCCTCGACCATCGATGTGCGCGATCAGCGCGCGACCACCGCCGAGGAGATCGAGACCTGGAAGCACGAGCCGGGCTGGGCGCTGGCCCGGCGCGAACGGCTGGCCATGATCTCGTCCGGGCGCACCGCGCTGCAGGGCAACGACGACTTCCTGTCGGGCAAGGTCGCGGACTTCAAGGAGCGCAAGGAATACGAGCGCGAGCTGACGCCCGAGGAGATGATCCAGAAGCAGCTCGACACCAACTTCCGGATCATGGAGCAGATCCGCGCGCGGGTGGATGCCATCGTCAAGGACCCCAAGACGGCGGCGGCGCTCAAGCCTTACTACCCGTACGGCTGCAAGCGCCCGACCTTCCACGACGAGTTTCTGCCGACCTTCAATCTGCCCCATGTCACGCTGGTCGACACGGCGCCCCTGGGCGTCAGCGAGATCAACGCCCGTGGCGTGGTGCACGACGGCAAGGAATACCCGCTGGACTGCCTGATCTACGCGACCGGCTTCCAGTGGATGGCGACGGCCAGCTTCAACATGATCATCGGGCGCGACGGCCGCTCGCTGCGCGAGAAATGGCAGAGCGAGGGCGTCAAGACCTTCCTGGGCATCCACAGCCACGGCTTCCCGAACCTGCTGATCATGTCGGGGCCGCAAGGCGGCGGCGGGCAGTTCAACTTCATCATCGGCCTGGAGTCGCACACCGACTACGTGGTGTGGATGCTCACGACCCTGCGCGAGCGCGGTCTGCAGGTGGTGGATATCCGCAAGGAGCCGGAGGTGGCGTACGCCGAACACTGCCGCGAGGCCGACATCCGCACCCGCGCGCTGCGCGACTGCCTGTCGTACTACAACGGCGAGGGCAATGCCGAGCCCGGCAGCCTCGCCTACTACGGCGGGCCGAAGCAGTGGCACGCGCTGCGTGAGGCCACGCAGGCGTCACTGGACCCGTTCGTCTTTCAGAAGTGATCCTTCTTGGCCAGCGGGCGCAATGCGCACCGCTGGCTTGCGAGCCGCCGTGCCGGCAGCGCGGCGGCCGCCGGCCGGCCTCATACGGGCCGCCGCCCGCCCGCTGCGGGCCTCAGGCCGTGACGACCGGTGCCTCGCGCTGCCCGCGGACCAGACGGCCCGGCAGCTCCCCCGTGTGCTCGCCATTGCGATAGGTGACCTTGCCGGACACGATCGTGGCGACATAGCCATCGGCCAGCTGGCGCATCCGGCGCCCGCCCGCGGGCAGGTCGTACACCACCGAAGGCACGTGCACCTTCAGCCGATCAAGGTCGATGAGATTGATGTCGGCCTTCAGCCCGACGGCCAGCCGACCCCGGTCGTTCAGACCCGCGAGCGCGGCCGGTTCGCTGGTGAGGGCCGCGATGGCCTTGGGCAGTTCAATGCGCTGCGCTTCGCTGGCATCGCGCGCCCAGCGCGCGAGGAAATACGTGGGGAAGCTCGCGTCGCAGATCATCCCGTAGTGCGCGCCGCCGTCGGCCAGGCCGACCACCGACTGGGGATGGCCGAGCATCTCGCGCACGGCGTTCAGGTTGCGGTCGCGGTAGTTGGCGCCCGGCTGATAGAAGATCGCCTTGCCGTCGTTGGCCAGCAGCATGTCGTAGACATATTCCTCGACCGACAGATTGGCCGCCTTGGCGCGCTGGTCGATGCGATCGGCCAGTTCGGGCTCATAGTTGGGATTGTCGCCCCACACGTAGGCGTACTGGAACGACTTCACCGTCTTCACGTTCACGGTGTTGGTGTCCTCCGGCTGCTCGGACAGCAGTTGCGCGCGGAAGTGCGGATCCTTCATCCGGGCCACCCGCTCGGAACGCGGCAGATGCGCGATCGCCTTGTAGCTCGGGTGGTAGGCGAACGGGTGAAAGCTCAGATCCAGACCGTAGAACATGCCGACCGGACGCGGCGCCACCTGGGCGCGCATCTGCAGTCCGTCATTGGCCGCCGCGCTCAGCGCTTCCAGCGACTGTCGCCAGGCATCCGGATCACCGGCAGGCATCTGGATCAGCGTGTACGACAGCGGCCGGCCGCTGCGTTCGGCCAACCGGCGCATCAGCGCGAACTCGGAGCGGGCATCGCCCATCGGGGCCGGGATGATCTGGAACACGCCGCGCCCGGCGTCCTTCAGGCCTTCGGCCAGCGCGGCCAGTTCGTCTTCTTCCGAGAACAGGCTGGGGGCCAGTTCGCCGGCCTTGGTCCGGTGCAGCAGATTGCGCGAGGTGCTCACGCCCAGCGCGCCGGCCTGGATGGCCTCGGTGGTGAGGCGGCGCATCTGCGCCAGGTCGTCGGCCGAGGGCGGCTCGCTGCTGGCGGCGCGCTCGCCCATCACGAACACCCGAAGCGCCGAATGCGGCAGCTGGGCGGCCACGTCGATGTCGAAGCTTCGCGCCTCGAGCGCATCGAGGTATTGGGGGAAGGTCTCCCAGTTCCAGGGCAGGCCCTCGGTCATCACCACTTCGGGCACGTCTTCGACGCCTTCCATGACCTTGACCAGGATGTCGCGCTGCTCAGGCTTGCAGGGGGCGAACCCGACGCCGCAATTGCCCATCACCACCGAGGTGACACCATGGCCGGACGAAGGCGCGAGCCGGTTTTCCCAGGTGGCCTGTCCGTCGTAATGGGTGTGCACATCGACAAAGCCGGGGGTGACGATCAGGCCGCCGGCCTGCATGACTTCGGTGGCGGTGCCCGACACCTCGCCGATGGCGGCGATCCGGCCGTCCTTCACCGCGACGTCCGCCCTGCGGGGCGCGCCGCCCAGACCGTCGTGCACCATGCCGCCGCGAATGATCAGATCGAAATCAGCCATATTCACTCTCCAAAATTGTTTGCTGCCCCGGCGGCCTGAAGGCGGCCCTGCGGCACTCGCCGGGAACCATACCGCACATTGCGGCGGAAGGCATCGGGTGTCCCTTGAAGGGCGGTTCCGGCCCGGTCCACGATCTGCACCGCAGGGGAGGCCCCCCGCCGGGACGCCTCTAGAATCACTTTCACCATTCAAAAGAAGAGGAGCACGACATGACCGGACGGATGACAGGGAAGACCGCAGTGGTGGTGGGCGCCGGCCAGTCGCCGGGCGCGAATGTCGGCAATGGCCGGGCCACCGCGCTGCTGCTGGCGCGCGAGGGCGCCCAGGTGATGTGTGTCGACCGCGACGAGGCCAGCGCGGCCGAGACGGTGGCGATGATCACCGCCGAGGGCGGCAAGGCGTGGGCATGGCGCGCCGACGTCGCGCGGCGCGAAGACTGCGAGGCGCTGGTCAAGGCGGCGCGTGACCGCATGGGGCGCATCGACGCGCTGATCAACAACGTCGGGATCGGCGGCGGTGGCGACGGCCCTGCGCACCGCGCCGAGGAGGCTGCCTGGGACCGCATCCTCACGGTCAATCTCAAGGCGATGTGGATGACGATCAAGTACGCCGTGCCGGCGATGCGCGCTCAGGGCGGTGGCGGGGCGATCGTCAACATCTCGTCGCTCGCCTCGATCGCCGGCGGCAACATGGTCGCCTACGAAGTGTCGAAGGCCGGCGTGAACCGATTGACCACGAGCGTGGCGGCGGCCAACGCCAAGCACGGCATCCGCTGCAACGCGATCCTGCCTGGCTACATGGACACGCCGATGGCCGTCGAGGGCGGCGCGCGCGCCAGCGGCCGTCCGGTCGAGACAGTGCGGGCCGAGCGCGACGCCCGGGTGCCGCTGCGCGGACGCATGGGCTCGGGACGCGACACGGCGTTTGCGGCGCTCTACCTCTGCTGCGAGGAGTCGGCCTTCGTGACCGGGGCGCTGCTGCCCGTCGATGGGGGGATGGCAACTCGCGTCGGCTGATGCATGCTCTGTCCCAGCGCGGCCGCTAGTCAACAGAACCGCGCAGCAACGTGTTTCACCCGCAAATCGTGAACCGGAGACATTCATGACCGCAGATTTCCATCGCCGACGCGTCCTGTCATCGCTGACCGCCACCGGCCTGACAGCCGCCGGCCTGCCGAGCGCCCGCGCCCAGGCGGCCTGGCCGTCCAAGCCGATCCGCATCTTCGTCGGCTTCGCGCCCGGCGGCACGACCGATCCCTACGCCCGGGTCTACGGCGAAATCCTCAGCCAGAAGGTCGGCGTGCCGGTGGTGGTCGAGAACCGCCCCGGCGCGGGCGGGAACATCTCGCTGGGCGCGCTGGCACGCGAACCGGCCGACGGCCACACCATCGGCATCACCACCTCCACCTCGGTCTGGGGAGGACGCACGCTGTACCGCAACCTGCCCTTCAACCCCGACCGCGACTTCGTGCCGCTCGGCTGGTTCCCGGTCGGCCCGCTGCTGATGGCCGTGCCGGCGACCATGCCGGTCAGCAACGTCAAGGAATGGGTCGAGATGGCGCGCAAGACGCCCGTCACGATGGCCAGCTACGGCCCGGGATCGGTGCCGCACCTGGCCACCGAGGAGTTCAACAAGCGCTATGGCACCAAGGTCAACGTCGCCCACTACAAGGGCGAAGGCCCGATGTGGTCGGACGTCTCCACCGGGGTGACGCAGGCCGGCATCGGCAGCTATGTGGCCCTGGCGCCGCATCTGCAGCGCGGCGGCGTGAAGGTGATCGCCTCGATCGGCAACGAGCGTTCGCCCAAGCTGCCGCAGGTCACCTCGTTCGCTTCCCAGGGCTTCGACGGGGATGTGTTCCGCCTGGCCGGTGGCCTGCTGATGCTGGCGCCGGCGGCGACGCCCGAGCCGATCCTTCAGCGCATCTCGCAGGCCTTCGTCGAGGGCGCCGATTCGCCCAAGGCGGTGTCGCTGCGCGAGGCCTTCGCGATCGAGGACAAGCCGACCACGATGGCCGAGGC
>DAONCJ010000312.1:0-4977 GCA_035401985.1 Burkholderiaceae bacterium
CGGGCCACCTGGTTCACCTGCTGTCGATTCAGCACCACCGCGAACTCTCCTTTCAGTTCTCTCGGCTGTGGGCTGGTCCGGCTGGTAGCACGGAGCGCTGACATGAGCAACGAAGCCTTCAGAACTGAAGCTCGGCACCCAGGCGATGTTCTCTACCCTGGGCGCCAAGCAGGACCCCTACTCGGATGAAGTGACACGACGATCCGCTCTGGTCAGCGATAAGCTCGCGAAGGATCTGGGCATCTTAGAGGGCAAGCCCGCCACGCTGGAGCAATGTGAAAAGTTGGCGGGCAGCATGGACATGTTCTGACGAACGCCGGCCGTAGCAGACCCGCATGAATGCTCGCTCAGCGCCCGATTGGGAAGTGATGATCGACCACATGTGAAGCCCGCCCGGGGGGCGTTTCATGCGGGTCGTCGTGACGGCAGGCATCTGCGCTGTCAACGCCGGTGCGTCACGGCCGCGCGCACGACGCGTCCGATGGTCAGGCCCTGGCCGATGATCGAAAACACGACGATGCAATAGGTCAGCGCCAGCACGATGTGGCGCTCGGGGCCGGCGGGCAGCGACAGGGCGAGCGCGACCGAGATGCCGCCACGCAGCCCGCCCCAGGTGAGTACCCAGCCTGAGCCTTTCGGAAGCTTGAAAGCGCGCGTCAGGAGACCGACCGGCAGGCCCACGGTGAGCGCTCGCGCGGCCAGGGTCACCGCCATCGCCACTGCCGCGGCGATGAAGATGCTGACCGAAAAGCTGACAAGCAGCACTTCCATGCCGATCAGCACAAAGAGGACCGCATTCAGGATTTCATCGATCAGTTCCCAGAACAGATCCATGTAACGCCGCGTGTTGTCCGACATTGCGAGCGCCCGTCCGCCGTTGCCGACGATCAGTCCCACGACCACCATGGCAAGCGGCCCCGACACATGCAGCCGGCTCGCCAGTGCATAGCCACCTGTCACCGCGGCCAGCGTCAGAAGGACTTCGACCTGGTAATTGTCGACGCTGCGCAGCAGTCGGAAGGTGATGTAGCCCAGCACCAGGCCGAAGAGCAGGCCGCCGCCCGCCTCGTGCAGCAGCAGAACGAGCCCTGCTTCCACCGTGGGGGTGCTGCCGCTTGCCAGCATGCCCAGCAGCAGCGAAAAGATCACGACGCCCACGCCGTCGTTGAACAGCGACTCGCCGGCGATCACCAGCTCCAGATTCTTCGGTGCACCGGAAGTCTTCAGGATGCCCATCACGGCGATCGGGTCGGTCGGCGATATCAGTGCGCCGAACAGCAGGCAGTGGATCAGCGGCAGCTGCAAGCCCACCCAGGGCAGCGCGAGCCACGCACCGAAGCCCACCGCGGCCGTCGAAAGTATCGTTGAGACCACCGCCAGCGCTGCCACCTGCCATCGGTACGTCCGGAGCTCGCTGAGATCGACGTGCAGCGCGCCCGCAAACAATAGCAGCGACAGCATGCCCTGCATCAGCACGGCGGAAAAGTCGATCGACCTCAGCAACGACTCTTCGTACTGTCGCAGCCCGTAGTCGATATCCAGTGCGTCCAGACCCACGATGCCCAGCGACAGCAGCAGCGCCGACACCATCACGCCGATGGTGATGGGCAGCCCGATGAAGCGGTGGTTCACATACGCCAGCAGGGCGGTGAGAACGAGACAGGTGGAAGCGATTTCGAGCATGCGGCTCAGCCGGAATGTGCCCGGAGTGTGCCGATATTACCGCCATTCCCTGCAGCCACCGGAAGGCGCGACGCAGGTGTCCTGCTCCGGCTTCGGGCAGGTGACGATCGACCCTATGCGAGGCGGTCCGCAAGGCGACGAGGGCTCGTCGCCGTCGCCCCAGGCTCAGTGGCCCGGTCCGGCACCCGGCCCGGCCCCGGCCCTCGAAGCGGCCAGCGCGCCGAGCACGTCGTGCAACATGGCCTGCGCCACGGCCCCCTTGGCGTGCACGGCCTTGTGTGCCCCTTCGGCCAGCAGCAGCGCCGCCTCCTCGGCATTGGGCGCGCGCACGATCACCGGAATGTCCGGGTTCAAGGTGCGCGCCGTCTCGATCATGGGCCGGATGTTCGTGCTCTCGGAGGCGGTGACCACCAGCAGGCCGGTGGCAATGCCGCGACCGACCGCACCGTAGCCGACGATGACGACCTGACGTGCCAGAAACTTGCGGTCGGTGCTCATGGGCAGCTCGGCCAGCGGATCGCACGAGCACCATCGCCAGGTCCTCGACGATCAGCCAGCCGACAGCGATGCGACCCAAAAGCATATCGCGGCGGCCGTTCGGGCTAGGCCGACAGGGATTCCCGGCGCACCGGGGGCCGCCCCGCGCGCGTGCGGATCAGTCGTCGTCATCGTGTCGACGGCCGCGCACCTTCTCGTGCTTGTGCACCGTTAAACCGGCTGTGATGTCCCGATCAGGCAGCAGGCCGCCCGGTGAGTCCAGCCACTGCCAGGTGCCAAAGGCGACCACCGCAAGGAAAATCAGCGCTGCAAGCCAGGCCCGGTTGCGCCTCACCAGGTCGGGGCCGGCGCCGCTGGCGTGGCCCGTCAGCATCGGCAGCGCCTGGTTCTGGCGCCGCAGCAGGCTCAATACGGCGAGCAGTCCGACATGTGCGATCACGATGGCCAGCAAGGCGTTGCCGAACCATTCGTGCACTTCTTCCAGCCAGTCGCTGCCCAGCGTGCCGCCCCATTCCTTGTAAGTGCCGTAGCCGCTCAGCACCAGAGGCGCCACCAGCGCCATGATCCCCACGATCACCGCGGCGGCCGCCAGATTCGCCCCCTGACGCCAGTCGGGGGTCGCCGGCGATCGAGCCGATGCGAGGGTTCGCAGCCAGGCTGGCGCTGCCGCCACCCGGCCGAACCATCGCCCCAGGCGCGCGTGGCGAGGACCGAAGACGCCGTACAACAGGCGAAAGCCCAGCAGGCCGGCGAGCAGATAGCCCAGCGTCACATGAACGAGTTGCCAGCGTTCGCTCTCCCCCGTCAGATAGGCCGCCGAGAATGTCAGCGCGAACAGCCAGTGGAACGTCCGGGTCGGGGCATCCACGACCCGTCGGCGCGGCGCCAGGGTTTCCGACCGCGATGAAGGGTCCGTCAGAGGGGGTGCGGAGCGGGTCGTCGACATGCGGGTGTCCTTGAGTTGGCTCGGCCGGTGCACGACCGATGAGCTGCAGTGTGCGGATCCGTCGTTGAACAAGACCTTAAGCAACCGTTCATCGCGCGTTCAGATTCGTGCCATGAGAATCGGCCTGTGAACCTTCCCTCCGTCCGTGCGGTGTGCTTGTCAGCCGTCCTTCTGTCCCTTGTCGCGGGCGTTCCGCTCGCGCTGGCGGACAGCGAGCAGGATCGGGCTCGCGCGGCCGTGCAGGCCGGCCGCGTGCTGCCCTTGAAGGTGGTGCTGGAGCGACTGGCGCGCGAGCGCCCGGGTCAGGTGCTTGAAGTGGAACTGGAGGAGGAGCACGGCCGCTGGATTTACGAGATCAGGCTGCTGGAGCCAGGCGGGCGGCTGGTCAAGCTCGAGCTCGATGCGGCCACGGCGCAGGTGCTGCGAAGCAGGCAGCGATCGCGCACTTCCGACCTGCCGCGCTGATACGCTTGATGCCGTGAGACTCCTGCTCGTCGAAGACGATCCGACCCTGCGCGCGCAATTGCGCGCAGTCCTCGAAGAGGCCGGCTACGCGGTCGATGCCGCTGACAACGGCCGCGACGGGCACTTCCAGGGCGACACCGAGCTGTACGACGCCGTGGTCCTCGACCTGGGCTTGCCGCTGATCGACGGATTGACCGTGCTCAAGCGGTGGCGAGACGCGGGGCGCGCCATGCCGGTGCTCATTCTGACCGCGCGTGACAACTGGAGCGAAAAGGTGGCGGGCATCGACGCTGGCGCCGACGACTATCTGACCAAGCCCTTTCACACGGAGGAACTGCTCGCCCGCGTCCGTGCGCTGATCCGGCGGGCGGCCGGGCAGGCCTCCCCGGTCCTGCGATGCGGCGGACTCACGCTGGACACCCGCACCGGCCGGGTCGCCGCGGACGGGCGGGCCGTGTCGCTGACCAGTCACGAGTTCAAGGTGCTCGAGTATCTGATGCACCGGCCGGGCGCCGTGGTCTCGCGCACCGAGCTCACCGAACACATCTATGCGCAGGACTTCGACCGCGATTCGAACACCATCGAGGTGTTCATCGGGCGCCTGCGCAAGAAGCTGGCGCCGGAGCTGATCGAGACGGTCCGCGGCCAGGGCTACCGGCTGGCGGCGCCGTGAACGCATGGGCCGGCTCGCTGCGTCTGCGCCTGCTCGGTGCCACGCTGGCGACGCTGCTGTTCGCCCTGGCCGGCGCGCATGCGTGGCTGTCGGGAATGTTTCGAGAACACCTGATCCAGCAGTTCGACCTCTCGCTGACGCAGCAGCTGGATCAGCTGACCGCCCGGCTGGAGTTCGACGCCCGGGGTCCTGCGTCCATCGGCCCGCGCGGCATGAGCGATCCCCGTTGGGAGAGGGCCTACTCGGGCTTGTACTGGCAGGTCATGCGCCTGCCGGCCAATGGCGGGTCGGCGCGCCCGACGCTTCGCTCCCGATCGCTGTGGGACGCCGAACTGAGGCTGCCGGACGACGCGCTGGCCGACGGCGTGGTGCACCGACATGACATCACGGGCCCGCGGGGCGAGCGTCTGAGAGCCGTGGAGAGATCGCTGCAGACTTCCGAGCCGGCCGGATCGCGCTGGCGTCTGGTCGTGGCGGGGGACATCCAGGAGGCGATGGCCGCTGTCGACCGATTCACCGGCGTGCTGGCGGGATCGCTGGCCGGCCTGGGCGTGCTTCTGGGAGTCGCTGCGCTTGCGCAGGTGGCCGTGGGGCTTGCGCCCCTCAAGGCCATGCAGCAGGGGCTTCAGCGGGTCAGGCGGGGCGAAGCAGCGCGGCTGCAGGGCCGGTTCCCGAGCGAAGTGCAGCCCCTCATCGACGAATTCAACGGCGT
>DAONCJ010000313.1:0-4976 GCA_035401985.1 Burkholderiaceae bacterium
GAGCCTCGATTACAACCGCCTGAACGGCGGCATCGCACGGCACTTCGCGCCGGTTGAAGAAGATGTGATGACAGGCGCGACGATGCAGGCCGCGCTTTCGCTGGGTCTTGCCATCTTCCGGGCGCTGCATCCGGAACGGGCCGCCCACATCGAAGTGCATCAGTTCCGCATCGAGGCCCGCGCCGGCGCGATCGGTCAGCCGACACCCGAGGGCAAGCACCGCGACGGTGTGGACTTCGTGCTGGTGATGATGGTCCGGCGCAGCAATGTCGCCAGCGGCACGACCGAGATCTTCGACACCGCGGGCCATCGCATCGACAGCTTCACGCTGACCGAGCCGGGCGACATGGCGCTGGTGGACGACCATCGGGCATTGCACGGCGTGACGGCGGTGTCGCCGCTGGATCCGGCACGGCCGGCGTGGCGGGATGTGCTGGTGGCGACCTACCGGGCAACGGAGGGTCGCCCCGCGGGGTGAATGGGGACGGGCTCGCTCGATCGGGTCCCCAGCGCAGCCCCTGCGGCTATTTGTCGGTGCTTATTACAGAAATAATGTGAACAAATCAGAAACATTCACAAGCCGCTGATCCATAAGAACATTTTGTCACGGCACATTTATTGCTTTGGCTGGGACGGGTTTAATTACAGACGCCGGCTCACCCGGTTCGGCCTGACGGTCCACCTGAAAGCGATAAGAAATGTTTCTCAAAGCATTGAAGCCGATCTCGGCAGCACTCCTCCTTGCACTTTCAGGGTTGGCGAGTGCTGTCACCCAGGCCGAATCGGGCGATGCCGGATTTCTTCCTGGGTCAGCGCAGGCCCTGCCAAGCGGCGTCACCGGAGTAACGGGGACCAATTCAACAACAGACGTCGACATGTTCGGTTTCTCATGGGGCGGCGGCGCATTGACGCTCGACGCTGCGAGCTCGGTCGGGGGTGACCTGATGCTGTTCCTCTTCGATGCGGCGGGACTGGGCATTGCCGCCAACGACGACCGCGACGCGAACACCTTGAATGCCCGAATCAGCTTTGCTTCGCTTGGTGCTGGCCAGTACTTCCTGGCCGCAGGAATCTGCTGCACACAGCCCACTTCAGCCACTGGGCTCATCTTTCCCTACGTTTTCAGTGTCGGACAGGCATCACCTACCGGACCGGGCGGGGGATCACCTGTGACGGGTTGGACTGCAACAGCTGACGAGCCTGGCGCAGTGGCGTATCAGATCAGCTTCTCGGGCGCGATCAGGGAACGAACGTCCGTTCCGCTGCCAACCACCGCCGTGCTCCTTGGTCTGGGTTTGGCGGGACTTGCCGCCAAACGCCGCCGACAGCAGGCCTGATCGCGCGGCTACCACCCGCCAAACCGCTCCCACTCGCGCGTCACCGCGCCCGATCCGTCGAGCACCCGATACCGCTCATGCTGCGCCCCCGTGGCGCACGCATGATTGGGCAGGATCCGCAGCATCGTGCCCACCGGCAGATGCAGGCCGCGCCCGGGGTCGCCGCTGCGGTGGGTGATGGTGCCGTGCTCCTGGCTGACCGCGCTGACGATGTAGTCGGGGATCACCCGACCCTCCGCATCGCAGACCAGCCCGTAGCCCTGATCGACCGCCTGAGCCGCCGTGCCACGATCGCGCGACAGCGCCATCCAGCCGGCGTCGCACAGCGTCCAGCCGCGGTGCTCCTGATGCCCGATCACCGTCGTCAGCACCGACAGCGCGATCTGCTGCGGCGTGCATACGCCCACGCCGGCCATCACCAGGTCGAAGAACACATAGACACCGGCCCGCACCTCGGTCACACCGGACAGATCCGTCGCCGACAGCGCGGTGGGCGTTGAACCCACGCTGACCACCGGCGCGGCGTGCCCCGCGGCACGCAGGCGCTGCGCCGCCCGGACGGCGCCAGCCCGCTCCTGCCCGGCCATCGCGCGCAGCGCCGCCTCGCCCTTGCACTGATACGACTCGCCGGCATGGGTGAGCACGCCCGCCAGCGTCACGCCCGGCGCCTGAAGCGCCGCTGCCACCGCCAGCAGTTCGGGCGCCTCGGGCTGCAGACCGGCCCGATGGCCGTCGGTGTCGATCTCGATCAGCACGGCCAGGTTCTCGGATCGTTGCCCCATGAAGCCGGCCACCGCCTGCGCGGCCTCGACGCTGTCCAGAATGACCGAGAGCCGCACGCCACGCGCGAGCAGATCCGCCACGTGGGGCAGCTTGTTGGCACTGATGCCCACCGCGTAGGTGATGTCACGAAAGCCGGCCTGCGCGAAACGCTCGGCTTCGCGCAGCGTGGACACGGTGATCGGCCCATGCATCCCACCGCACATCGCCAGCGCCACCTCGACGCACTTGGCGGTCTTGACGTGCGGGCGCAGCGGCACGCCGAGCGCAGCGAGCCGCGCGAGCATGCGAGCGACATTGGCCTGCATGCGCGGTTCATCGAGCAGCAGCGCGGGGGTTTCGAGGGTGCTCAGCGCAGTCATGTGAGCGCGTCCGTCAGTCGTTGACGGCGAACCGGTAAGGTCCGCCGACTTTCAGCGCGCGCTGATAAGCGGGGCGCTTCTGCATACGCTCCTTGAAGGCGACCATGTTCGGATACTGCTCGAAAGGCCCGCGCGAACTGCCGGCCTCGAAAACGAAAGACATCTGCACATCGGCGCCGGTCAGCGAATCGCCGACAAAAAACTCGCGGCCTTCGAGTGCCTGATTGATGTAGGCGAAATGATTGTGCAGTTCGCCCTCGATGCGCGGCCACAGCGGCTTGCCGGCGTCGCCCAGGCGACCGACATAGAGCTTGAGCAGCAGCGGCAGCATCGCCGAGCCTTCGGCGAAGTGCAGCCAGTGCTGGTACGCGATGAAATCGCGCGAGCGGTAGTCCGCCGCCGGCGCGAAGCGGCCGTCGGCGTGGCGCCGGATCAGGTAGTCGATGATCAGGCCTGACTCGGCGATGGTCTCGCCCTGTTCGGTGATCACCGGCGACTTGCCGAGCGGATGCACAGCCTTCAGTTCGGGCGGGGCCAGATTGGTGACGGCGTCGCGCTGGTAGCGCACCACCTGGTAGGGATGGCCGATTTCTTCGAGCAGCCAGAGAACACGCTGCGAACGGGAGTCGTTCAGGTGATGAAGGGTGATCATGGAGTCCTCGCTGAAAATGTGACTGCGCCGCGCGCGCGAACGGCGGGGGCTTATTCGATATGCGCCACCACCTCGACCTCGAGCATCATGTCCTCATGGACGAGCGCGGGCGTGGCAACCAGCGTGCTGGCCGGCTTGTGCGCACCCAGATGCCGCTGACGAATTTCGCGGAACTGCCGCACGCGCGTGCTGGTCAGGTCCCGCACATACACGTTCATCTTGACCACGTCCTGCCAGCGCGCGCCGGCCGCGCTCAGCACATTGGCCAGATTGGCGAACACTTGTTCGGTCTGTTCCTCGAAGGTGGTGCCCACCACCTTGCCGCTGCCGTCGACCGACACCTGACCGGACAGGAACACCGTGCGCCCTCCGCTGACGACCGCCGCGTGCGAATAGCTGCCACCGGACATGTTGCCGGGATTGATGAATTCAATGCTCATGAACGCTCCTTCGGGATGGATGGTGGGGATGTCAGGTGGTCAGCACACGGAGCAGCCAGCGGTTCAGGTCCGTCACCTCATCGGGGCTGACGCTGTGTTCGATCGGGTATTCATGCCACTCGACGGGATAGCCGAGTGCCGTCAGCTGATCGCGGGCGGACAAGGCGCGATCCATCGTGACCATCGGGTCGAATCGGCCGTGGGCGAGAAAGATCGGCACACCGGCGTTGGCCCCGCTTGCCTCGGCCGCTGTGCGGGCCGGCAGCGGCAGATAGCCGGACATGCCCGCGATGCCAGCCAGCCGCTGCGGATGACGCAAGCCGGTCAGCAATGCCATCGCGCAACCTTGCGAAAATCCGGCCAGCACGATCCGGCCGGCCGGCACGCCGCGGGTCACCTCTCGCTCGATCAGCGCGTCGATCGCGGCCTGCGAGTCGCGCAGACCCGGTTCGTCCTCGCGGCGCGAACCCACGGCGCCCAGGATGTCGTACCAGGCGCGCATCACATAGCCGCCATTGATCGTCACAGGGCGCATCGGCGCATTCGGAAAAATGAACCGCATGTCGCCCACGCTCGACAGGTCGAGCGACTCGCAGATCGGCACGAAATCGTTGCCGTCGGCGCCCAGGCCGTGCATCACGATCAGGGTCGCCCGAGGGTTCGGACCCGATTCGTATTCAAGGGTCTCGAGAGAGTCGGTGGTCATGGCGCAATCCGGTTTGTGAGGCGGAGACTGCCATGGTACCGCCCGGCATCGCCACCCCGGCAGGCATACTGGCGGCCTCGATCAATTTTCCAGCCGAGCCGACCATGAGCCTGTCTGCGCAAGCGCGCGGCGTGTATGCCATCGCCCCGACCCCGTTCCATCCCGATGGCTCGATCGACCGCGAGTCACTGAACCGGATGTGCGACTTCTACATGAAGGCCGGCGTCACCGGCATCACCGTGCTGGGCCAGCTTGGCGAGGCGCCCAAGCTCGACCAGTCGGAGAGCATTTCCATCGTGCGCGATGTGGTCAGGCGCATGCCGGTGCCGGTGGTCGTCGGAGTCACGGCGCCGGGCTTTGCGGCGATGCGCTCGCTGTCCCACGAGGCGATGGCGGCCGGGGCGGCCGGCGTGATGATCGCGCCGCCGAACACCCTGCGCACCGACGACCAGATCGTCGGCTACTACCGGCAGGCGGTCGAGGCGATCGGCGCGGACATCCCCTTCGTCATCCAGGACTATCCGCTCACATTCAGCGTCGTGATGAGCCCTGCCGTGATCCGGCGCATCGTCACCGACAACCCCTCATGCGTGATGCTCAAGCACGAGGACTGGCCGGGTCTCGAAAAAATCACGACGCTGCGGGGCTGGGAGCGAGACGGGTCGATGCGCCACGTCTCGATCCTGTGCGGCAACGGCG
>DAONCJ010000314.1:0-4970 GCA_035401985.1 Burkholderiaceae bacterium
CGCTGGCCACCGGCATGCTGATCTACTGGCGTGCCCAGGACCTCAAACCCAGCGCCGGCACCGCCTGAACCGCCGGCGTGCGGCGGTGCCGATCCTGGCGGACCGCATGGGGTCCGTGCTGCGTGCGGGCCTTGTCGTGCGGGTCAGGCCTTGTGGTGCGGCTCGCGCTGAGCGACCGGTGCGCCGGCGTCTTTCCAGGCCTTGAAGCCGCCCTCGAAATGGCAGACATTCGGCACGCCCATCTCGGTCAGTGCCGCGGCAGCCAGCGACGAGCGCCAGGCCGACTGGCAGTACAGCACGAGCTGCTTGCCTGACCCGAACACGTCCTTGTAGTACGGGCTGGCGGGATCGGCCCAGAACTCGAGCATGCCGCGGGGGGCATGAAAGGCGCCCGGCACGAGGCCCTCGCGTTCGAGCTCGCGAACGTCGCGGATGTCGACGAACACCGTGTTCGGATCGCCCTGCAGCTTCTGCGCATCGGCCACCGACAACGTGCGGATCTTGGCCCGCGCTTCATCGATCAGCTGCTGGTATCCCTTCTTGAGTTGCATGCATGTTCTCCCGGAACTGTCAGTCGGATAAGGGTGCCCGGCGCGATGCACCGGCTCAGCCTCGACACTACGCCTTCTGAACCGGTTGGCAAAACCTGCGACCGGCTTTGCTAGGGCCGATCGGGCCTCACCACCGCGGGGGGCGCTGCATCAATCGAGGCGCTCGCCAGCGCGGCGACGAACTCGGGCGGAATCGGCAGCGAGCGCAGCCGATCGTCGATCTTCGCGACCCAGGCGCGCACCTCCCAGCCTTCGACCAGCAGCTGTTCGTTGCGGGTCAGCCGGTAGTCGATGCGAAAGCGCTTGGGCCCGAAGGTCTCGATGCGGGCTTCGGCTTCGAGGCGGTCACCGTCGGTGGAGGCGACCAGAAATTTCGCGTGGGCTTCGAGGATCGGGGTGCCAACCACGCCATGACGTTCGGTCAGCAGCGCCTGGGACAGTCCGGCATGCCGCAGCCAGTGCTGAAAGCAGGTGTCGAACCAGTAGAAATAATGGGGATAGAAGACGATCCGTGCGGGATCGCAATCGCCCCACTCGACGGTGAATTCTGTGGTGAAGCTGATCGGTGTGTCCATGGCGCGCCGATTTTACCCGGATGCCCGCCCGCGACACGCCGTCCGCCGCACACCGGTTCGCACCGCTAATCGATCGTCACTTTGGCTTCCTTCACCAGCCGCGCGAACTTGTCGGTCTCGTCCCTGATCTGTGCGGCCATCTGTTCGGGGCTGTTGCCCACCGGCCCGGCGCCGATCTCGTCCATGCGCTTGCGAAAGTCGGGCGACTCGATCACCTTGACGATCTCGGCGCTGAGTCGTGACACGACCTCGCGGGGCGTCGCGGCCGGTGCCAGCACGCCGAACCAAGTCCCGATGTTGAAGCCCTTCAGTCCGGCTTCTTCGAGCGTGGGAACGTCGGGGAGTGCGGGCGAGCGGCGGGCGGTGGTGATTGCCAGCGCGCGCAATCGGCCGCTTCGGATGTGGGGAAGCACCGGTGTCACGGGGTCGAACGACATGGTGATCTGTCCGCCCAGCAGATCCGTTGCCAGGGGGCCGCTGCCCTTGTACGGAATGTGAATCAGCTCGGTCCCGGTCAGGTTCTGGAACTGGGTGCCAATCAGGTGCTGCGCGGTGCCATTGCCATTGGAGCCATAGGTCGACTTGCCGGGCTGGGCCTTGGCCAGCGCCACCAGTTCGGCGACATCCTTAGCGGGCGTGGCGGCATTGACGACCAGAACGTTCGGCACCACGGCGACGGTGCTGATCGGCGCGAAGTCTTTCTGGAAGTCATACGGCAGCTTCTTGTAGACGCTGGTTGCGATCGTGTGGTGCACGGCACCCATCAGCAGGGTGTAGCCGTCCGCCTTGGCCTTCGCCACATAGTCGGCTCCGAGCGTCGCGCCGGCGCCCGGCTTGTTCTCGATGACGACCGGCTGGCCGAGGCTTTTCGCCAGTCGTTCGCCCAGAGCGCGGGCCAGCACATCAGTCGTGCCGCCGGGCGGGAAAGGCACCACCAGGCTGATCGGCCGGGTGGGCCAGCTTTGCGCCATCGCATGGCTGGCTGTCAGTGCGAGGCCGAGGGCCAGGCTGGCTGCGCGCAAGAACTGGCGCGCCGGGAACAGGTGAACCGATGTCATGAGGGTCTCCAGGTGCCGACAGGGTTCGGCACGGTGCCTGGGCGTGATGCGCAGTGCCGTGCCGTCACGCAAATGAGGTAAGTGGGCTCAGGCGGCCTTGCGCTGCGCGGCGGCAATTGCATGGCACACGGCGCGGGTCACTTCGATCGTCGTCGCGTTGCCGCCCAGGTCGCGCGTATGCAGGGCCGGATCGGCGGTGACTTGTTCGATGGCCTGCATCACGCTGCGCGCCGCGTCGAATTCGCCCAGGTGCTCGAGCAGCATCACGACCGACCAGAACGTGCCCACCGGGTTGGCCAGGCCCTTGCCCATGATGTCGAAGGCCGAGCCGTGGATCGGTTCGAACATCGAGGGATAACGATGCTCGGGGTCGATGTTGCCGGTGGGTGCAATGCCCAGGCTGCCGGCCAGCGCGGCGGCCAGGTCGCTCAGGATGTCGGCGTGCAGGTTGGTGGCGACCAGCGTGTCGAGGGTCGCCGGCCGGTTCACCATGCGCGCGGTGGCGGCGTCGACCAGTTCCTTGTCCCAGGTGACATCGGGGAATTCACGGGAGATCTGCAGCGCGATTTCATCCCACATCACCATCGCGTGACGCTGCGCGTTGCTCTTGGTGACGACCGTGAGCAGCTTGCGGGGCCGCGACCGGGCCAGCTTGAAGGCGAACCGCATGATCCGTTCGACACCGGCGCGCGTCATGATCGACACATCGGTGGCCGCCTCGATGGGGTGGCCCTGGTGCACGCGGCCGCCCACTCCCGAATATTCACCCTCGGAATTCTCACGCACGATCACCCAGTCGAGGTCTTGCGGGCGGCAGCGCTTGAGCGGCGCATCGATGCCCGGCAGGATGCGCGTGGGCCGCACATTGGCGTACTGGTCGAAGCCCTGGCAGATCTTCAGCCGCAGGCCCCACAAGGTGACGTGATCGGGGATGTGAGGATCTCCGGCCGACCCGAACAGGATCGCGTCCTGATCGCGCAGTGCGTCCAGACCGTCGGCCGGCATCATCACGCCATGTTTGCGGTAGTAGTCGCCGCCCCAGTCGAAGTTCGAGAATTCGAAGCGAAACCCGTTGCCCGCGGCAGCGAGTGCCTCCAGGACCTGCTGTCCGGCGGGTATCACTTCCTTGCCGATGCCGTCTCCGGGAATGGTGGCGATGCGATAGGTCTTCATTGGTGTCTTTCGTTCCACGACGAGGGAATGTCGAGACTTTAGGGGACTGGACACCCTTTCGATGCATGACTAGAGTCAATCCATTGTTGACTTTGATTCAAGAATGAACCGATGGCCACGCACGCGATCCAGCCGGCCGATCTGCGCTTCTTCTCTGTGCTCGCCAGTGCCGGCAGCCTGAGTTCGGCGGCGCGCGAACTCGGCGTCACCACGGCCGCGGTCAGCAAGCATCTGTCCCAGATGGAGTCCCGGATCGGAATCGCCCTGGTGAACCGGACCACCCGGCGCATGAGCCTCACGCCCGAAGGCGAGCTCTATCGCGAGCACGCGCGCCGGATACTCGAGGACATCGACGGCCTGGAAGATCTGCTCGGGGAGGCCAGGGCCACGCCCACTGGACTGCTGCGGGTCAATGCGACGCTGGGTTTCGGGCGCAGCCATATCGCGCCGCTGATCTCGCGCTTCATTCGCAAGTACCCTCAGGTCGAGGTTCAGCTGCAGCTGTCGGTGAACCCGCCGCCGCTGACCGACGACTCGTTCGATGTCTGCGTGCGCTTCGGCGCCCCGCCCGATACCCGTGTCATCGCCCGCCACATCGTGCCCAACCGCCGGCTGCTTTGTGCTGCGCCTTCGTATCTCGCGCGACATGGCACTCCGAAGGTGCCGGGCGACCTGATCCGGCACAACTGCATCGGCATCCGGCAGGGGGAAGAGGCGTTCGGTGTCTGGCGCCTCACCAGCGGTCGCGGCCGCTCGGCGACCACGGCGGCGATCAAGACCCGGGGCAACCTCGCCACCAACGATGGCGAGATCGCCGTCAATTGGGCACTCGACGGTCATGGGGTGGTGATGCGTGCCGAATGGGACATCGAGCGCTATCTGCGCAATGGGCGGCTGGTCCAGGTGCTGCCCCAGTACTTCACGCCCGATGCGGACATCCATGCCGTCTATCCGCAACGCCACCAGATGGCTGCCAGGGTTCGGGCGTTCGTCGATTTTCTGGCGCTGTCGCTGTCGCAGCAGGCGGCCGGCGCGCGCCACGGGCCGTCTGCGCGGGCGAGCTGACCGCGTGCGCGCTGAATGCAAGCGGTCGGTCGGAACCCTATCTCTGCATGTCCGGAAACGGTCCTCCGATCTCGGCCGTTGTCTGGCGCGGCTTGCCACGGCTGCGGCGTTGGTTACCATGGCCGTCAAATAAACATGCCCATGCCGCCGCAGGCAGATGGGCTTTCGAGGAGAGACTTCGATGACAGATCGCCGCACGACGCGCTTGAGCGCGGGCAGATTCAAGCCGATGCCGCTTGCACTCGCGGCGCTCGCGACCCTGGCCGGATGCGCAGGTGCACCGCGCGGGGCTGGTGACACCAGCAAGCTGCAGCGCATCCAGCACGTCGTGGTGATCTATGCCGAGAACCACAGCTTCGACAATCTCTACGGCCTGTTCCCGGGCGCCAATGGGATCAGCCGCGCGACGCCCGAGCAGACGACGCAGCTCGACCATGACGGCACGCCGCTGCGGGAGCTGATCGTGTTCGGCCGCGAAGGCAAGCCCGACCCGGCGTTCCCGCGGATGCCGAACCGGCCGTTCCGGATCGACGCTGCGCCGGTCAACC
>DAONCJ010000315.1:0-4944 GCA_035401985.1 Burkholderiaceae bacterium
GCTTCGGCCAATCATGACCGGCACCTGAATCATGGTGACGCGCCCGAAACCGACCGATCAGCGATCAATGAAACGGTCGCCCTTGCGGCCGGGGGGCTGGGCCTGGTGCTGCTGGGCTGGGCCTGGCGGCGCCAGACACGAAACAAGGATTCGCGCGACTGAGCGCCAGCGGATTCCGGTGCCTGAGCGCCGGGCCGCGAGCTAAGGCGTGAACTGGAAGGTCCGGCCGTCGAACTCGAAGGTGGTCGCGCGCGATGACCACTTCGGTGGCACCTTGTCGGCCTCCCACGCGCGGTAGCGCTCGCGCATCGCCGACACTCGGCCGACTTCGCTCGAGGCCAGGTTGCGCGTCTCGCGCGGATCGTCGGACAGGCGGTACAGGGCCTGACTGCCGTCCAGAAGCTTCAGGTACTTCCAGTCGCCTTCGCGCATCGCGTGGATCGGATCGGTGCGCCAGAACAGCGGCCGCGCGCCGCCCGCCGAACCGGCCGCAAGTTGCGCCATCAGGTCGCTGCCATCGTAGGTCCGGTCGGCCGGCAGCGTGGCGCCCGCAGCCTTCACCAGCGTCGGGAACACATCGAGCGTGGACACCGTGCCCTCGTGGCGCGAACCCGGCTTCAGGCGCGCCGGCCAGCGGACCAGGAACGGGATCCGAACGCCCCCTTCGAGATACGTCAGCTTTCCGCCCGACAGCGGCTGCGCGCTGCACAGATTGGGAATGTAGGCCGCACATCCGTTGTCGCTGAGGAAGACGACGATGGTGTTGTCCGCCAGGCCCAGCGACTGCAGCCGGTCCAGCACCGCGCCCACCCCGTCGTCCAGTGCGCTGACCATGCCCGCGTACACGCGTTGCGTGCGATCCGCGATGGCCGGAAAGCGGTCGAAGTATTTCTGCGTCACCTGCAGCGGCGTGTGCGGTGCGTGGTGGGCGAGGTACAGGAAGAACGGCCGCGAGCGATGCCGCTCGATGAAGTCGATCGCCTGTTCGGTAATCTGCTCGGTCAGCAGTCCGTCGCCCAGGTCGACCCGCTGCCGGCCGGCCCCGGTCACCACCGCGTTGGCCGGATTCACCCGCATGGCCGGACGGACCAGTTCGCCGGCCTGGATCACCGGCGACGGCGTCTGGGCGTTGACCACCCCGGGCGCATCGGGACGGATGAAATTGGTCTGCCCGGTGAGGAAGCCCCAGAACTCGTCGAAGCCCCGGTTCATCGGATAGAACTCGGGCGCCGAACCGAGGTGCCATTTGCCGATCGCGCCGGTGCGGTAGCCGGCGCCGCGCAGCGCATCGGCCACCGTCCGTTCACGCGGGTCGATGCCCAGTCGCTGGCTGATGTCGCGCACCGCCGGGCCGTTGTTGTACTCGAAGCCGAAGCGCTGCTGGTGGCGTCCGGTGATCAGGCCCGCGCGTGACGGGGAGCAGATCGGTGCGCTCGCATAGCCCTGGGTGAACACGACGCCTTCGCGGCCGATGCGATCGATGTTGGGCGTCGGAATGCGTCCGGGGTGATAAGTGGAGACGTCGGCATAGCCGAGGTCGTCGGCAACGATCACCACGATGTTCGGCTGGGTCGCCGCTGAACTTTGCACCGAACCGGTGGCAGCGGACCGGCCTTCGCCCGCGACGGGCCGGGCCTCTGCTGCCCCCGATCTGCGCAGCGCCTCGGGTTCGGGTGATCGGCACGCCGTCATGGCGATCGACACCAGCGCCAGAGTCGCAAGCCCGCGCATCGTGATCGTCATGGATATTCCTTGGCCGTGGATGGCGGGCGCCACCGGCCGGGGCGCCTGCGCCTGCATCTGCCGGGGCCGTCACCCGCGTTCCATGACTGGGCCAGCGGGCGCCACAGCGTCTGCAAGCGCCAATATACTGAGGACCACCCCCGTACCCCTGCGGATCCATGGCTCAGGGTTTCGGTTCCCACGATACCGGCAGGCTTCACGCAGAAGGACTCCCATGAATTCGCACACGCTCGTCATTCGCGGCGGCACGGTCATCGACGGCAGCGGCGGCGCACCGCGCCAGGCCGATGTCGCCATCGACAACGGCAAGATCACCGAGGTCGGCAAGGTGTCGGGCCGCGGCCATCGCGAGGTCGATGCCGCCGGCCGGATCGTTGCCCCCGGCTTCGTCGACATCCACACCCACTATGACGGCCAGGCCGCCTGGGACAAGCACCTGGCGCCGTCGAGCTGGCACGGCGTGACGACCGCCGTGATGGGCAACTGCGGCGTCGGCTTCGCGCCGGTGTACGTGCGCAACCGCGACCGCCTGATCGAACTGATGGAAGGCGTCGAGGACATCCCCGGCACGGCGCTGCACGAGGGCATTCCATGGCAATGGGAAACCTTTCCGCAATACCTCGACTTTCTGGAATCGCTGCCGCGCGACATCGATCTGGGCGCACAGGCGCCGCACGCAGCCATTCGCGTGCACGCGATGGGCGAACGCGCCGTGGCCCGGCAGGCCGCCACGCCTGACGAAATCGAGCGCATGGCGCAGGCCACCCGCGAAGCCATCGAAGCCGGCGCACTCGGGTTTTCCACCTCGCGCACCGTCAACCACCGCAGCATCTCGGGCGAGCACATCCCCACGCTGCGCGCCGAGGCCGACGAACTGCTGGCCATCGCGCGCGCCATGGGCAAGGCCGGCGCGGGCGTGATGCAGGTGGTCAGCGACCGCCTCGACCGCGCCGATGAAATGGATCTGCTCGAGCAGGTGGCCCAGCAGTCGGGACGGCCGATGTCGATCTCGCTGGCACAGAGCAATCGCAAGCCCGACATCTGGAAGCCCTTCCTCGAGCGGCTCACCGAGGCCAATGCGCGCGGCCTGCAGATGCGGGCCCAGGTCGCGGCACGCGCGATCGGTCTGATGCTCGGCCTGGAGGCGACGCTGAATCCCTTCATGTACAGCCCGGCCTATCAGGCGATCGCCCATCTGCCGCTGGCCGAACGGGTGGCCCGCATGCGCGACGCCTCGCTGCGCCAGGCGATCATCCAGCAGACCACGGTGGACCCGAAAGGCCTGCTGGGCAGCAACATGCTCGACCAGTACCACGCGATCTTCCGTCTGGGCAATCCGCCCGACTACGAACCCGCCGCCTCCACCTCCGCGCTGGCGGTCGCGCAGCGCGAAGGCCGGGCCCCCGCCGAGGTCGTCTACGACTGGCTGCTCGAGAACGACGGCCATGCGCTGCTCTATGCACCCACGCTGAACTACACCGAGGGCAACCTCGATGTGGTGCGCACGATGCTCACCCACCCGCACACAGTGCCCGGGCTGTCCGACGGCGGCGCCCACGTCGGCACCATCTGCGACGTCAGCTTCCCGACCACGCTGCTGCAATGGTGGGGCCGGGATCGTCCGCAGGGCCGCATTCCGCTCGAATTCCTGATCGCCCGCCAGAGCCGCGGCACGGCGATGGCGGTCGGCCTTGCCGACCGCGGGCTGATCGCGCCGGGCTACAAGGCGGACATCAATGTCATCGACATGGACGCGCTGCGACTGCATCCGCCCGAGATGGCCTATGACCTGCCGGCCGGCGGGCGGCGCATGCTGCAGCGTGCCGACGGCTACCGCCACACCTTCGTGTCGGGCGAGGAAATCATGGCCGACGGCCAGGCCACCGGTGCCATGCCCGGCCGGCTGGTGCGCGGCGGCCAGTCGGCGCCCTGAGCGGTCGTTGACAGTCCAGGCGCAACCGCGCTTAATACACGCGGTTTATTAATACGCATGGCTTAATTCTGCCGCAATGCAACAAACGTCGCCCCCCGCCCTGCCTGCCGCCACCCCGCCTGCGCGGCGCGTTGCCAGCGTCGATCGTGGCGTTCAGACCCGCCAGGCATTGCTCGACGCCGCCGAACGGCTGTTCGCCGAGCGGGGTGTCAACTCGGTGTCGATGCGCGAAATCGTCCGGGAAAGCCATCAGCACAACACTTCGGCGGCGCTGTACCACTTCGGCAGTCGCGAAGCGCTGATCGTGGCGGTTGTCGAGCGCCGCCAGGCGCTCATCAACCAGCTTCGCCACCAGCACATCGACGCGCTCGAATCCGCCGATCAGTCGCTGGACCTTCGCAAAGTCATGACGGTGGCTATCGAACCGCTGGCGGAGTGCGTGCGCACCACCGAATGGGGCGCCCGATACGCGCAGATTTATTCAGAATTGTCGCAGCGCCCGGGGGACAGCCCCGAGGTGCAGTGGAACGCCGCGCACATGAGCTCCATGCTCCGATTCGAGAGCCTCGTGCGGCGTTGCCTGCCCGACATGCCCCAGGCGGTGCTGCAGCGTCGGCTGCGCATGCTGCGCAACCACACCACTTACGCGTTGAGCGGCTGGGTCCGGTTCAACGGTCAGGTCACCCCCTCCAACGCGGTGCGCTTCCGGCGAGAGGTCGAAGCCCTGATCGATTTCATGACCGCCGGCGTTGGCGCCTCCCCTCCACGTCCCTCCTGATCCCGACCCGTCACGGAACATCCCTAACGGAAGACCCATCATGACCCTTGCAGCAACCGACACACAGCCTTTGACCACCTACGACGACGCCCGCGCCTGGTACGGCCCGGCGATGGCCGCGCGCACCGACTGGAAGCACACGCTGTCGCCCGCTGACGTCGCCGAACTCGACCACGCCGTCGCGCAGGTCATCGACGCCGACCTCGATCTCGTCAGCCTCACGGCGGCGCAGTTTCCGCTGCCGACCCTCGCGCCCCGGCTGCGCCAGATCCGCCAGCAATTGCTGCATGGCTGCGCCGTCGCGCTGATGCGCGGCTGGCCCAGCGGCGAGCGCAGCCTTCGCCAGTCGGCCACCGCGTTCTATGGCCTGGGGACCCACCTGGGCGAGCCGATCTCGCAGAACGGTTTGGGCCATGTGCTGGGCCATGTCGCCAATCTGGGCAAGGACTACAAGGATCCGACCACCCGCGGCTACCAGACCAAGGCAGAA
>DAONCJ010000316.1:0-4925 GCA_035401985.1 Burkholderiaceae bacterium
CGGCGCGCTCGAAGCTGGCGCGAAACGCATCGAGCCGCTCGGCGACCAGCGTCAGGCCGGCGGCCATCGCATGGCCGCCGAAGCGCAGCACCGCGCCCGGCGTGCGCTTGGCCGCAAGATCGAGCGCGTCACGCAGATGCACGCCGGCGATCGAGCGCCCCGAGCCCTGCAGGCAGCCTGGCTGGGTGGACGGCGCGAAGGCGATCGTCGGGCGATGGTGCCGGTCCTTCAGCCGCGACGCCACGAGGCCGACCACGCCCGGATGCCAGTCGTCACGGAACACAACCAGGGTGTTCGAGCCGGGGTCGGGCTCGCCGGCCGCTTCGAAGGCCTGCTCGCGCATCGTCGCCTCGATGTCGCGGCGCGCGCGGTTGATGGTGTCCAGCTCGGCCGCCAGTTCGAGCGCGCGTGCGGGATCGTCGGTCAGCAGGCATTCGATGCCGACCGTGATGTCGGACAGCCGGCCCGCGGCGTTGATCCGCGGCCCCACGGTGAAGCCCAGATCGGCGCAGGCGGCGTTGCGCCATTCGCGTCCAGCGACTTCGAACAGGGCCTTCACTCCGGGCTGTGCCTTGCCGGCCCGGATGCGCTTCAGGCCCGCGGCAACCAGCAGCCGGTTGTTGCGGTCCAGGCGCACCAGATCGGCGACCGTGCCAAGTGCCACCAGGTCGAGAAGTCCCTGCAGTGCTGGCTCACCGCTGTCGCGGAACGCGCCGCGCGTGCGCAGTTCGGCGCGCACGGCCAGCAGCAGGTAGAACATCACGCCGACGCCGGCCAGATGCTTGCTCGCAAAGTCGCAGCCGGGCTGATTGGGGTTGACGATGGCCTGCGCGGCGGGCAATTCGTCGCCGGGCAGGTGGTGGTCGGTGATGACCACGCCGATGCCCAGTTCGCGGGCGCGGGCCACGCCGTCCATGCTGGCGATCCCGTTGTCGACGGTGACGATGAGGTCGGGTCGGCCGATCCGGGGGTGGGCCGCGACGAGGTCCACGATCGTCGGCGTCAGACCGTAACCATGCTCGAAGCGGTTCGGCACCAGGTAGTCGATTTGGGCGCCCATCGCGCGCAGACCTCGCACACCGACCGCGCAGGCGGTGGCGCCGTCGCAGTCGTAGTCGGCCACGATCACCACCCGCGCCTGCCGGGCGATCGCATCGGCAAGGATGGCCGCCGCGGGCTCGATGCCGCGCAGGCCCGCCGGGGGCAGCAGCAGCCCCATCGAGGTGTCCAGATCGGCTGGCCCGGCGATGCCGCGGGCCGCGTAGACGCGCGCCAGCACCGGGTGGATGCCGGCAGCGGCCAGCCGCGCGCGCGCGTCGTCGGCGACCTCGCGGGTGCTGATCCGCAGTGTCGAGGGGAGGTCGGCGTCGCTCATCGGGTGCCGGCCGGGCGGCGTTTGCCGGCGGCGCCTGCGGCGATGGCGGCATGGGCGTCGAATCGGCGCCAGAAGCGCCAGCCGGCGGGCTGACGGGCGCTCAGTTCAAGGATCCGCCGCTCGCCAGTCAGCACGACCCGGACGGGCCCGCGGCGTGCCGCCTGCGTCAGAGCGGTGCTGTGTGCGGCCAGCCAGTTGTCGAACTGTGACCAGGCCAACTGCCAGCCTGACAGATCGCCGAGTCGTCGTGAGGCCCGCCAGTGGTCGAGGTCGACGAGGATCGGGGCGGGGTTTGCGACGTTCGGATCGCGCTCCGCACCACGCGGGCTGCGGTCCGGGGACGAGCTGCCCGGCATGTCCGGCAAAGCATCGTGAAAATCGGCCAGCGGCTGGATCGTCCAGCCGGCGGCGGCGGCCAGACCGGTCAGCACCGGGGAGTCGGCGAACACGGTGCCCGTGCCGCGCGGCGGCGCAGCCGTGGCGAAACCGTCCAGCCACAGCGCATTGACCGCGCGCAGGCCACGGGTCGCCCGCGCCTGATTGACCGGGTGCTCGTGCCAGAGCATCTGCACTTCGGTCAGCAGCCGGCGCCAGTCGCGTGCCTGCGCTCCCGTCGGCTGGTAAGCCGCGATATTGCGTCCGCTGGCCTGGGTCCACGCATGGGTCTGCAGCGCCCATGGACCGCCCTGAACGAACCAGGTGTGCGCGGTGGGCGTGACCAGCGTCAGCCCGCGTTCGGCGAAGCTGGGTGCAACGGTCGCGCACAGCGCCTGCGCCTCGGCAGGCGTGAGCTGCAGCTGCGGCGGATCGGTCAGCATGGCGTGGTCCATGCCCAGGTGCAGGTGGCATGGGGTGACACGCCAGTAGGGCATGGCAAGCCCGCAGGCCGCACCGGCCAGCGCTTCCACCGACACACCGGCCGGAACACCGAACAGCCGGCGCAGAAAGTCGTCTTCGGGCAGCTCGGCCAGCGGTGTGCCACTGAGGCTGTCGTCGCGGATCACGCCGCCCCGGGCGAGCCATGCGTCCAGACCCGCCGAGCGAGGCGGGTCCATGCCGCCGCGCGCATCGGGGTCTGTGTCGGCGGCGGCGCCGGCGCACAACAGGATCAGTTCATTCATGGAGTTGCCGCAGCGGCTTTCGAATCGCCGCGGGCCGGGAGCCGGCCGGGCAGAGGGGCATTGATTCTATGGCAAACTCGGCCGCGATCGGTGCCACGTCCGCGCAAGGCCACGGGCGCTTGCCTCAGGCGCCGGACCGCGGCGCGACCGACGCGCCTTCCGATCCCTCCAATCCCGGGTTTTTCCGCCGCCTTGCCGCTTCCCTTCGAAATCCAGATCGGCCTGCGCTACACGCGGGCCAGCCGCCGCGCCGGCCGGCGCAACGGTTTCATCTCGTTCATTTCGGCGCTGTCCGTCGCGGGCATCGGCCTCGGGGTGGCGGCGCTGATCACCGTGCTGTCGGTGATGAACGGCTTCCAGAAGGAGGTCACCGACCGGATGCTGTCGGTGCTCTCGCACATCGAGGTGCTGGGTCCGCCCGGGGGCTTGCCGGATCCTCAGCCGCTGCTGGCGAAGGTCAGGGCCCATCCTCGCATCGTCGCCGCGGCGCCTTACGTGGCCGGGCAGGCGATGATCGCGCGCGACGATCTCGTGCGCGGTGTGCTGGTGCGCGGCATCGATCCCGCGCAGGAGCCCAAGGTGGCCGACTTTCTGGCCGGTCCGGCCGGCAAGCTGCTCGATCGCCTGGTGCCGGGCGAATTCGGCATGCTGGTCGGCAGCGAGCTCGCCCGCCAACTGCTGGTGCAGGTCGGCGACAAGCTGGCGCTGATTGCGCCCCAGGGCACGACCACACCGGCCGGCGTGGTGCCGCGCCTGCGACAGTTCACGGTGACCGGCATCTTCGAGTCCGGTCACTACGAGTACGACACGACGCTGGTGCTGGTCCACATGCAGGACGCGGGACGGCTGTTTCGCATCGACGGGGCGAGCGGGGTCCGCCTGAAGACCTCCGACATGCTGGCGGCGCCGGCCATCGGTCGCGAACTCACGCAGGTGCTCGGCTCGGACTACTACGTGCGGGACTGGTCGCGTGAGAACCGCAACTGGTTTGCCGCGGTGCAGATCGAGAAGCGGATGATGTTCATCATCCTCACGCTGATCATCGCCGTTGCCGCGTTCAATCTGGTGTCGATGCTGGTGATGACGGTGACCGACAAGCAGGCCGACATCGCGATCCTGCGCACGCTGGGCGCAAGTCCGGCCAGCATCATGAAGGTGTTCATGGTGCAGGGCTCGGTGGTCGGCCTGATGGGCACGCTGCTCGGTGTCATCGCCGGTGTGCTGCTGGCACTGAACATCGACTCGGCCGTCAGCGGCATCGAGACCTTGTTCAATTTCCAGGTGCTGCCCAAGGGCGTGTACTTCATCAACCGGCTGCCCAGCGATCTGCGCTGGGACGACGTGGCGGTCATCGGCGGCGTGTCCTGCGTGCTGGCGCTGCTCTCGACGATCTATCCGAGCTGGCGCGCGTCGAAGGTGCGGCCGGCCGAGGCCTTGCGCTATGAATGAACGTGCGGCGGATGACGTGTCGGCGATGTCCACCGAGGTGGTGCTCGCCTGCCAGGGGCTGCGCAAGCGCTATGACGAGGGGCGCCACCAGGTGTCGGTGCTGCAGGGGACCGACCTGCAGGTCCATGGCGGTGAGCGGGTTGCCATCGTCGGCGCATCGGGCTCGGGAAAGAGCACGCTGCTGCATCTGCTGGGCGGACTGGACGTGCCCAGCGAAGGCACGGTGTCATGGCTGGGCCGCGACATCGTCTCGCTGGGAGAGACCGAGCGCGGCGAGCAGCGCAACCGGCTGCTGGGCTTCGTCTATCAGTTTCATCATCTGCTGCCTGAATTCAGCGCGCTCGAGAATGTCGCCATGCCTTTGCGGATCCGGCGCATGGACCCCGGTCCGGCGCAGCAGGCCGCCACCGAGGTGCTGACCCGCGTGGGTCTGGCCGAGCGGCTCACCCATCTGCCCGGCGAGTTGTCGGGAGGCGAGCGCCAGCGGGTGGCGCTGGCACGCGCACTGGTCACCCGGCCGCGCTGCGTGCTGGCCGACGAGCCGACGGGCAATCTCGACCGCGCCACCGCCCGCCAGGTGTTCGAGCTGATCGAATCGCTGAGCAGCGAGTTCGGCATCAGCTTCGTGATCGTGACCCACGACACCGAACTCGCGGGCCGCGCCAACCGGATTCTGGCGCTGCGCGACGGGGTGCTGGTGCCTGCCTGAGCGGGGAGGCGCGATGCTGATCGACACCCATTGCCATCTGGATGCATCCGAGTTCGGTGCCGAGGCACCGGATGCGCGGGTGCGCGCGCTGGAGCGCGGCGTCGGTCTGATCGTCGTGCCGGCGGTGGCGGTCGGCAATTTTTCGGCAGTCCGCCAATTGGCCCGGCAGCAGGCGGGCGCCCGTTGCGTCTACGCGCTTGGCATCCACCCGATGTGTGTCGACAGCGCGGCCGATGGCGATCTGGAGGTGCTGCGCTCGGCGCTGCGCAGC
>DAONCJ010000317.1:0-4925 GCA_035401985.1 Burkholderiaceae bacterium
GTGTCGTGGAAGCATGGCCGCTTGCACAGCTGGCGATACCAGGCCTTGAGCTTCGCCGCCGTCTCGCGCTCCTGCACGATGGCGTCGACACGGGCGCGGATCTCTTCCATCTTCTGGAAATCGGCGTCCTCGTAGGCCACCAGCATCTTGGGCACCGTGCGTTCCTGCGGAGGCAGCTTGCGGATCTGCTCGCGGATACGTCGCGCCAGATCGGTCCAGCCGTCCTGCACGAGGTCGACCTCGGCGTTGCCGCCGGCCTGATTGGCGGTGAAGTTTTCGAGCCAGCGCTGCTGCCAGCCGGGGGTCGCGATGCTGGCGAACCAGTCGGGGTCGATCGGCGCGTTGTTGCGCACATCGATCGACGAGGGCGTGCGCTGGAATACGTACAGGGCCTTGCTGGTGCGTGCCAGATGCGGCACGCACTGCACTGCGGTGGCGCCGGTGCCGATGATCGCCACGCGCTTGTCGGCGAGCTTGTCCAGCGGCGCGCCCTGCGGATTGCCGCCGGTGTATTCGTAGTCCCAGCGGCTGGTGTGGAACGAATGGCCCTTGAAGCTTTCGATGCCCGGGATGCCGGGCAGCTTGGGCACATGCAGCGGGCCGGTGCCCAGGCCGATGTACTGCGCGGTGAATGCGTCGCCGCGATCGGTGGTGATCAGCCAGCGCGACTGCGCTTCGTCCCAGGTCAGCGAACGCACCTGGGTGTGGAACAGGGCGTTGTCATAGAGCTTGTATTGACGGCCGATGCGCTGGCACTGGGCCAGGATTTCCGGCGCATGCGCGTACTTCTCGGTGGGCCGGTGACCGGTCTCCTCGAGCAGCGGCATGTAGATCATCGAGGCCGTATCGCACTGCGCGCCGGGATAGCGGTTCCAGTACCAGGTGCCGCCGAAGTCGCCGCCCTTCTCGATGATCCGAACGTCGGTGATGCCGGCTTCGACCAGACGGGCGCCGGTCGCCAGGCCGCCGAACCCGCCGCCAATGAATGCGAAGGTGACGTGGTCGGTCTTGGGTTCGCGCTCCACGCGGGGGGTGTAGGGATCTTCCAGGTAATGGCCGAACTGACCCTTGACCTCCAGGTACTGGGCGTTGCCGTCAGGTCGCAGGCGCTTGTTGCGCTCCTCCATGTACTTCTTGCGCAATGACGCTTTGTCGATGGCCTGCTGGGTCATGTGGGGTTCCGATGGGGAAATTGCCGATGGCAGGATGGTATTCCGTCCGCGCGGGCGGTCGGAACATCGCAGGTCATCGGGCGTCGCCCGATGGCGCGGTCCTGTGGCCGCAGTCTTCCAGATTTTCGACTTTTGAGGTGCGGCCGCTAGCGCTGCGGCCGCGAACCGATCGGTTCAGCGCTGGTGGTGCCCACCGCCGCGCTGACCACCCGCCGGATCGCCCCATCTGCCGTGGCGCCCCGCGTCGCCGCGGTTTTCCGGGGGAGGCGGCGCGGGCCTGGGCTGCTGCACAGGCGGGCTGTACGAGGGCGAGGGCGGGCCCGCGTAGGCGGGGCGTCCCGGCGGTGGTCCTATGGGGGCAGGGGGCGCCGGCAAGGCCATGACCGGCGCTGCTGGCGGGCTGACCGACGCTGGCGGAAACTGGCGGGAAGGACGGTCTGGTCGTGCATAACCGCCGTAGGGTTGCCCCTGGGGCGGGGGCACAGGCATCGGAGAGGTCCAGCGCGCGCTGCCATTGCCGGGGTCGGTGCCGTTGCTTCGCTCGTTCCATCCGCGACCGGCGGTCCAGTCGCTCCGGGGTGCGCGCTCGGAGCGGTAGACCCGGTCGGCCGGGCGATCGGGGCGCTCGCCGGGCCGCTCGCCCCGATCCCACGGCCGATCGCCCCGCTCCCCAGGGCGTACCCAGGGATCAGGGCGGCGAGCGTCCCCTCGGTCCCCCGGACGGGCCCAGGCCGGCGCCGCGGGAAGCGGCATCGCCGGAATGGCGCCGGAGCCGGGCGCCGGCAGCCGATGCGACCAGACGCTTCCGCTTCCAGACAGCGCCGACTGCGGCACCCGCGTGGAGGCATGCGGGACCTGCGCCCACCGGTAGCGCTGGCCGGCATCGGTGCCATCGAACTGCGCGCGCAACGGGGCGTGACCGCGGTTCAGGTTCTGCAGATAGCCACCGCTGGCTCGATAGGGTGGATACCACGCTTCGCCCGGCGCCAGCGGGAACCAGCCCGCGATCGGACCATACTGGCCGCCCGCGCCCGACCACCCATTGCGGGCGCTGCCAAAGGGCGGTGCAAAGCTGACCCTTCCGCCATTGCCATGAAAGCCGACCAGTGCCGGTGCATACGAAGGCCTGCGCACGTAGGGCCCCGGCACCCAGCCCCAGCTGTTGCCGACCGTGACCCAGCGCCCGTAGTGAAACGGGGCGAAGCCCCACGGCGCGTCGTCGACCCAGTTCCAGCCCCAGGGCGGCATCCAGACCCAGCGGCCGGTGCTGTAGGGAGCCCAGCCTGCCGGCACCGTGTTCGGAAACCAGACCGCTCCGTATTCGGGGTCGGTGCGCCAGTCGCCGGCCGCGTCGAGCGCGTCGGCACCTGTCATCTCGGGCGACACATATCGCCAGGTCTGCAGCCGGTCCTGCTCGCGGTCGCGGCGAGCCGCCCAGTCGTCCAAGGGCGAGCGGACCAGCGCGTTCATGCCGATCTGGCGCAGCGTGCCCATGTCGAAGGAGCTCTGCTGGCCCTGGACCAGACGGGTGCGCGTTCCGGCGCCTTCGATCTCGGCGTGGCCTTCGAACACTGTCGTGACGAGCATGCCGCGCACAGGATCGACGTCCAGGCGGTAATTGCCCGGAGAGCTGAGCGAGATCAGTCCGTTGCGCACCGCGACCTGCCATGCCGGATCAGCGGGCGCGCGCAGCCGGATGCTGGCCGTGCCGCGCGGAACATCGAGGTCGGTGCCGCCGTCGTCCAGTCGCAGCAGATTGACCTGGGTGTCGGCGTCCAGACGCAGCGCTGCGCTGCCGACCGTGACTTCGGCGCGCGAGCCCCGTCCCGTGAGGAAGGCGCTGCGCGAAGTGACCGGCAGATTGATCTGCGCCGGCTGCCAGGTCTGCTGGGACTCGTCCCAGGCGCTGACATCGCCTTCGATGGCCGAAAGCCGACCGACCCGTTCCGGGGGATCGAAACCGGGATCGGTCGTCTGGGTCTGCGCATGCGACAAGCCGGAACCACCGGCCACGAGCAGCACGCAAAGGGACACGAACCAGGCGAGGTAGGGGTGGGAATTCATGCAACGAGCTTAGGGCCGCACCCCCGGGCCGGATAGGGTGGAAATCCTTTCCGTTGTAACGAGTTGTATCGACTGCCGCGCGCGTCGGCGTGCCCTGCCGCGGTTGCTACGGCGCCGATCGAACGATTCCCGAACCGAGTTCGGGTCGTCTACGATGTGGGTCCCGCCCCGCCTCCGGAGACCTTTTCACAATGGCCCACGACCCGGTCGATGTCCTGATCATCGGAGCCGGCGCCGCCGGCGCCGCGTTTGCGTGGAGCCTGTCGGACACCCGCATGCGCATCCTGTGCCTGGAGCAGGGCGACTGGATGAATCCGGCGAACTACCCCAGCACCGGCCTCGACGGCGAACTGCGCCAGATGGGCGAGTTCAGTTTCAACCCCAACGTGCGCGGTCGCGATACCGACTATCCGGTCAACAACGATCAGTCGCCGATCAGCATCGCGAACTTTAACGGGGTGGGCGGCGGCACGATTCTGTACGCGGCGCATTTCCCGCGCTTTCATCCCAGCGACTTCAAGGTGAAGAGCTGCGACGGCGTGGCCGACGACTGGCCGATCGACTACACGACGCTCGAACCCTACTTCGCCGAGAACGACCGCATGATGGGTGTCTCGGGCCTGGCGGGCGATCCGGCCTATCCGGACCACGAGCTGCCGCTGCCGCCGGTTCCGCTCGGCAAGACGGGCGAGACGATGGCCCGGGGATTCAACCGGCTCGGCTGGCACTGGTGGCCCTCGGACAGCGCCATCGCCACCCGGCCTTATGAAGGCCGAGACCGCTGCCTGAACCTGGGACCTTGCACCAGCGGATGCGCGCAGGGCGCCAAGGGCAGCACCGACATCACCTATTGGCCCGAGGCGATCCGGCGCGGCGTGCAGCTGCGCACTCGCTGCCGGGTCCGCGAGATCACCGTCAACGACGCCGGCATGGCGACCGGCGCCATTTACTACGACGCCGATGGCGTCGAGCACTTCCAGGCCGCCGAGGTCGTGGTGGTCGCCTGCAATGGCATCGGCACGCCGCGCCTGCTGCTGAATTCAAAGTCGAAGCGCTTCCCCCAGGGGCTGGCCAACAGCAGCGACCAGGTGGGCCGCAACCTGATGCTCCATCCCTACGCCTGGGTGATGGGCACATTCGAGGAGCGGCTCGACGGGCAATTCGGCCCCTCGGGCTGCTCCATCTGGAGCCAGGAGTTCTACGAGACGGACAAGGCGCGCGGCTTCGTGCGCGGCTACACGATGGAGATCGTGCGCGGACGCGGCCCGCTGGTCACTGCGGTGAATGGACTGGCAAGCGGCCAGATTCCCTGGGGCGCGGGCTTTCACGCCTCCTACGGTCGACTGTTCGGGCACACCACCGGGATGGTGGTGATCTGCGAGGATCTGCCCGAGGCGCACAACCGGGTCACGCTCGATGAGCGGCTGACCGATTCGAACGGAGTTCCGGCGCCGCAGATCCACTACACGCTGAGCGAGAACAGCCTGCGCATGCTCGATCACGCGGTGGCGCGCTCCAGCGAAGTGCTCACGGCCGCGGGCGCGGCCAGCGTGCATTTCGAATCGCCCTGGAAGGCGGCCGGCTGGCAGCACGAGCCGCGCGTCTCGGTGTCGCGCAGCGTCATGCCCATTGTCGACGACATGGACCGGCTCTATTTCGGCGCCCGCGACGGCTCGGACCAGGACCAGG
>DAONCJ010000318.1:0-4912 GCA_035401985.1 Burkholderiaceae bacterium
CGACGCCATGAACGCGGCGATCGCGATGAAGCCGTACATCGTGCTGTTGAAGCCCTTGCTGATGTTGTCGGCGCCCAGGCTCGGACCGATGGTGCGCTCCTCGATGATCTCCATCGGGGCGGCCAGCGCGCCGGCGCGCAGCAGCAGCGCCAGATCGTTGGCCCCTTGCGGGCTTTCCATTCCGGTGATCTGGAAGCGCGAGCCCAGTTCGGCCTGGATGGTGGCCACGGTCAGGACTTCGCCCTTGCCGCGCTCGAACAGGACCACCGCCATGGGCTTCTTGATGTTCTCGCGCGAGACATCGCGCAGCACTCGGCCAGCGCCATCGTTGAGCTGGATGCCGACCGCGGCTCGCTGGTTCTCGTCGAAGGTCGCCTGCGCGCCGGTGAGCTGTTCACCGGAGAAGATCACCTGCTTGCGCAGCACCACCGGGGCGCCCCGTCCGACCTTGAAGAGTTCGCTGCCGAAAGGCACCGGACCGCTGCCCATCAGCGCCGCCTGGGCCTCGGCCGAGCCATCGACCAGCCGCGCCTCGAGGGTGGCGGTGCGCCCGAGGATGTCCTTCGCCTTGGCGGTGTCCTGCACCCCCGGCAGCTGCACGACGATGCGGTCGGCGCCCTGCTGCTGGATGACAGGTTCGGCCACGCCGAGCTCGTTGACCCGGTTGTGCAGCGTGGTGATGTTCTGCTTGAGGGCGGTGTCGAGCACTTCCTTGGCGGCCGCGGGCTTGAACACGGCGACCAGCTTCAGGTCGCTGCCGTCGGTGGCGTCGGTGAGCTCGAGGCTGGGCTGGCCATCGAGGATGACGTTGCGCGCCTTGCCCCGTGTGTCCTCGTCGCGAAAGCGGACTTCGATCGTGTCGCCGGAGCGGCTGATGCCGGCATGGCGGACGTTCTTCTCACGCATCAGCGAGCGCAGATCGCCCGCGGTGCTGTCCAGACGCTTGGTCAGCGCCTGCTTCATGTCGACCTGCAGCAGGAAATGCACGCCGCCCCGCAGATCGAGGCCGAGGTACATCGGCAGTGCGCCCAGGCGGGTAAGCCACGAGGGCGAGGCCGACAGCAGGTTCAGCGCGACCACGTACACCGGCTCGGTGGCATCGGGATTGAGCTCTTTCTGGAGCACATCCTTGGCCTTGAGCTGGGTGTCGGTGTCGGCGAACCGGGCCTTGACCGAGTTGCCGTCGAACAGCAGGCCCGTCGACTTGATCTGGGCCTTCTGCAACGACGCTTCGACCCGTGCGAGCATGCCCGCATCGATCTTGATGGTCGCCTTGCCGCTGGACACCTGAACGGCGGGAGACTCGCCGAAGAAGTTGGGCAGCGTGTAGATCAGGCCGAACGCCAGGGTGACGGCCAGGATGGCGTATTTCCAGATCGGATAGCGATTCATCAGCAGGTCTCGTGCAATGCCTCGCAGCCGGGCGGCGGGCGCGCCCCGGATGCCGGCTGGGAAGTCAGATGGCCTTCATCGTGCCGTTGGGCAGCAGGGTCTGGACGGCGGATTTCTGCACATGGATCTCGAGGGGGCCGTCGGCGGCGCGCGCCACTTCGAGGGTGATGTAGCTTTCGCCGACCTTCGAGATCTTGCCGACCACGCCACCGGCGGTGACCACTTCGTCGCCCTTCTTGAGCGCTTCGAGCATGGCGCGCGCCTCTTTGGCACGCTTCATCTGCGGACGGATCATCAGGAAATACAGCACCACGAACATCAGGATGATCGGCAGGAAGCCGAGGATCTGCTGCTCGGTGGAGCCGCCAGCGGTCTGGGCGTAAGCGGTTGAAATCAGCACGTTTTCTTCCTCCTAGGGGCAACCGGGCATTATAACCGTGCAGGTCTCAGCCCACGCCGCGTGCGCGGTCCTGGGCAAATCGCTGCCGGAACTGTTCGAACCCGCCCACAGCGATCGCATCGCGCATCTCGGCCATCAGCGACAGGTAGTAATGCAGGTTGTGAATGGTGGCCAGACGGGCGCCGAGGATTTCGTCGACCCGCTGAAGGTGATGAACATAGGCGCGCGAAAAATTGCCGCAGGCGTAGCAGCCGCAGGTTTCGTCGATCGGTCGCTTGTCGTCACGGAACCTTGCGTTGCGCAGCCGCAGATCGCCAAAGCGCGTGAACAGCCAGCCGTTGCGCGCGTTGCGGGTGGGCATCACGCAGTCGAACATGTCGATGCCATGGGCCACGCCGGCCACCAGGTCTTCGGGCGTGCCCACGCCCATCAGGTAGCGCGGCGCGGCGGCGGGCAGACGAGGCGCGGTGTGCGCGAGCACCCGCATCATGTCCTCCTTCGGCTCGCCCACCGACAGACCGCCGATGGCGTAGCCCTCGAAGCCGATGTCCACCAGACCCGCCAGCGACTCGTCGCGCAGCGCCTCGAACATGCCACCCTGGACGATGCCGAACAGGGCGTTGGGATTGGACTGCGACTGGAAGGCGTCGCGCGAGCGGCGCGCCCAGCGCAGCGACAGGCGCATCGAGTCCGCAGCCTGGGAGACGGTGGCCGGCACGCCCTCGATCTCGTAGGGCGTGCACTCGTCGAAGATCATCGCGATGTCCGAATTGAGCACCCGCTGGATGCGCATCGATTCCTCGGGCGTGAGCAGCAGCTTGTCGCCATTGATGGGCGAGGCGAAGCGCACCCCTTCTTCGCTGATCTTGCGCATCTGGCCGAGGCTGAACACCTGGAAGCCGCCCGAGTCGGTCAGGATCGGCTTGTGCCAGCCGTTGAATGCGTGCAGGCCGCCGAACGCCTCGACGACAGGCAGGCCGGGCCGAAGCCACAGGTGGAAGGTGTTGCCCAGAATGATCTGGGCGCCCACCGTCTCGAGTTCGGCCGGGCTCATCGCCTTGACCGCGCCATAGGTGCCCACCGGCATGAAGATCGGCGTCTCGACCGTGCCATGGTTCAGGGTGATGCGGCCGCGGCGTGCGAGGCCGTCGGTGGCGAGCAGATCGAACTGAAGCATGGAAGTCTCGGGCGGGCAGGGGCGGGGTCGGCGCGCAGCTTAACCGACGACGGCCCGCGCCTGCCATGCTCTCCGGTCAGCAGGCAAGGGCATCGGCGCAGCGGGTCAGCAGCATGGCGTCCCCGTAGCTGAAGAACCGGTAGCGCTGCTGCACCGCGTGGGCATAGGCCTGGCGGATGCGCTGAACCCCCGCGAAGGCCGACACCAGCATCAGCAGCGTGGAGCGCGGCAGGTGGAAGTTGGTGAGCAGGGCGTCGACCACCCGGAAGCGATGGCCGGGCACGATGAACAGCGCCGTTTCAGAGGCTCCGGGAGCGAGGGCGCCGGCCTCGTCGGCGCGACTTTCCAGCGCACGCAGCGAGGTCGTCCCCACCGCGATCACTCGACCGCCTCGGGCGCGTGCGCGGGCGACGGCCTCGACCGTGGCCTGCGAAATCTCGTAGCGCTCGGTGTGCATCTGATGCTGCGACAGATCGTCGACCCGCACCGGCTGGAAGGTGCCCGCGCCGACATGCAGCGTGACGAAGGCGATCTCCACGCCGTCGCTGCGCAGCGCATCGAGCAGCGGCTGGTCGAAGTGCAGGCCCGCCGTCGGTGCCGCCACGGCGCCGGCGGCGCGCGCATACACGGTCTGGTATCGCGCTTCGTCAGGCGCCTGCGGCTCGCGGGTGATGTAGGGCGGCAGCGGCAGCCGGCCCTCGCGCTCCAGCACCGCCAGTACCGGCTGGTCGAATTGCAGCTGATAGAACTCGCCGGCGCGCGCGACCACGCTCACCTGCGCCTGGCCGAGCTGCAGCACGGTGCCGGCCTTGGGTGGCTTGCTGGCCCGCACCTGGGCCAGCGCGCTGTGCTCGCCGGTGATCCGCTCGATCATCACCTCGATGCGCCCGCCGCTGTCGCGCTTGCTGCCCAGCAGCCGGGCCTTGATCACGCGCGTGTCGTTCATCACCAGCAGGTCGCCCGGGCGCAGCAGGCCGCGAAGATCCTGGAAGCGCAGGTCGACGAGCGGACCGTCGTCGGGCACGTGCAGCAGGCGGCTGCCGGTGCGCTCGGGCATCGGGTGATGCGCGATCAGTTCATCGGGCAGTTCGTAGTCGAATTCGGACAGGCGCATGGCGGCGAAAACAGGGGCTTGGCGCCCGGCGCGATGGTGAAGCGGGCTAGGTTACACTGGCCCGCACCATGGATTCGAGCCTTGTCATCGCGCATCGCTTCAACGGCCCGGCGCATTCGGGCAACGGCGGCTATGCGGCCGGACTGCTGGCCCGACAATGGCTGGCGCGTCGGGCGGGCGGCGCGGCGCAGCACGCGGTCGAGGTGTCGCTCCGCGCGCCGTTGCCGCTGGGCCGGCCGCTGCAACTGCAAACTTGCGCCCCCGACGACCTGGCCCTGATGGACGGCGATCTGCTGCTGGCGCAGGCCAGGGCCGCCGAGTTGACCGATGCGCCGCCGCCCAGCCCCGGGCTGGACGAGGCGGCCGCGGCCGGGGCCATCGGTCGTCTGCAGTCCGCGCGCGGGATCGGCAACAGCTATCTGACCTGCTTTGGCTGCGGCGTCTCCCGCGACGCCCATGACGGGTTGCGGATCGTGCCCGCACCGGTCGGCCACGACGGCGTGGTGGCCAGCGACTGGACACCGCATCCGGCGCTGGCGGGCGCCCATGGCCTCGTGCCCGATGAGATCGTCTGGGCGGCGCTCGACTGTCCGGCCGGAATCGCCTGGAACCATCGGCTGGGCGACGGAACGCCGCTGGTCACCGGTCAGATGACGGTGACCATCGACGGGCCGGTGATCGCGGGACAGCCCCTGGTGGTGATCGGCTGGCCGATCAGGGCGGACGGCCGCAAGCTGCATGCGGGCAGTGCGCTATTCGACGCAACCGGGCGTGTGCTGGCGCGTTCACGCCAGCTCTGGATCATCCCGCGCGCTCAGGCCGCCTGAGC
>DAONCJ010000319.1:0-4910 GCA_035401985.1 Burkholderiaceae bacterium
GGACCTCGATGCGGCTGCGGTCGAGGTCAGTGTAGAAGAGGCTGAGCCCCCGGGAGGGCGCCTTGGGATCGGGGTCGGCGGTGCGCGCCAGCAGCAGGATCTTGTCGGCGACCTGAGCGGTCGAGATCCACACCTTCTGGCCGTTGACCAGATAGTGATCGCCACGCCGCTCGGCGCGGGTCTTCAGCTTCAGCGTGTTCAGGCCGGTGTTCGGTTCGGTCACGCCGAAGCAGGCCTTCTGGTCGCCGGCGATCAGGGGCGGCAGCCAGCGCTGCTTCTGCTCTTCCGTGCCGTTCACGACCACCGGGTGCAGCCCGAAGATGTTCATGTGGATGGCCGAGGCGCCTGACATGCCGGCGCCCGAGCCCGCGATGGTGCGCATCATGATCGCCGCTTCGGTGATGCCCAGGCCCGCACCGCCCACTTCGACCGGCATCGCGATCCCCAGCCAGCCGGCCTGCGCAATGGCCGCATGGAAGTCCAGCGGGAAGCCGCCGTCGCGATCGCGCGTGCGCCAGTAGTCGGCGTCGAAGCGCTTGCAGATCGCGCTGACGGCGCGTTCGATTTCGAGTTGTTCGTCGGTGTAGCCGAATTCCATGATTGCTTTCCGGGCGCGTTGACTGACTTGCAGCTTATGGTAGAACCATTGACTCAAACAAGTTTGGGCTGTGTTTTCCGAACGCGGAAGGGGCCATCGGCCGTGAACAGGGTGGGCGTGGTCGAGGTGCCGAAATCGTGCGACGTGCTCGCCGACCGACTGCGCCTGCAGATTTTCTCGGGCGGCTTCGCACCGGGCGAGCCGCTGCCGCCCGAGCGCGACCTCGTCACCGAAACCGGCCTGAGCCGGGGATCGGTCCGCGAAGCGCTGCGCATTCTGGAAGCACAGGGCCTGGTGCGCACACGCCCCGGCCGACACGGCGGTTCGTTCGTCTGCCAGCCGAGCGAGAATCTGCTGGCCCAGCAGCTCGGCTCATTTGCGCGCGGGCGCGGCGTGCCCATGCACACCCTCATCGAGACCCGCGAGGCGCTCGAGCCGATGCTCGCCCAGCTCGCCGCGCTGAACCGAACCGACGGCGACCTCGCTGCGCTGGATGCCATCAGCGCGCGCATGGAGGCCAGCGTCGACGAGATTCCCGTGTTCATCGCCGAGAACGTCCAATGGCACTGGGCGCTGGCCGTGGCCAGCCGCAACGAACTGCTGCGCGCCTTCATGGCGTCGATCGCCGGCCTGATTCACGAGTCCGCGCTCAGCGAGCACATTGACACCGGCGAGGTACGCCGCCTGGTGCTCAAGGCGCATCGCAGCATTCTCCAGGCCATCCGCCAGCGCGACGCAGAAGCCGCCAGGCGGCGCATGGAGCGCCATGTGAAGGCCTATTCGATCCGCATCCACCAGGTGTCGCCACCGCCGCCCGCCTGACCCAGCCAACCCATCCGATCGCCGCCCTGACGGCGAAGTGAGGAGACCATGCAAGACGTTCTGCGTTCCATGCTGTTCGTGCCCGGCGACAGCGAAAAGAAAATGGCCAAGGGCTCGGGCAACCCCGCCGATGCCCTGATCCTCGACCTCGAAGACTCCGTCTCGGCCGAGCGGCTGCCGTTCGCCCGGGGGCTGGTCAACGACTACCTGAAGTCGCACACCGATCGCGACCGGCAGCAGGTGTGGGTGCGCATCAATCCGCTGTCCAGTCCGTTCTCGCTGCCTGACCTCGCGGCGGTGGTCAGCGGCGCGCCCGATGGCATCCTGCTGCCCAAGACCTATTCGGCGCAGGAGGTGATCACGCTCGACCACTACCTGAGCGCACTCGAACAGCGCGAGGGCGTGCCGCCCGGTTCGACCCGCATCCTGACGGTGGCCACCGAAACGCCGCAGGGCGTGCTGACCCTGGCCACCTACACCGGCTGCTCGCCGCGGCTGGCCGGCCTCACCTGGGGCGCCGAAGACCTCGCAGCGGCCATCGGGGCCAGCACCAATCGCGACGAAAACGGCGAATACGCGCTGACCTACCGGCTGGCCCGTTCGCTGTGCCTGCTGGCCGCGCAGTCGGCCGGCGTGCAGGCTCTGGACACGCTGACCGCCGATTTCCGCGACACGGAACTGCTGCGCCGCGAAGTGCGCGCCGCCCGCCGCGAGGGTTTCACCGGCAAGCTGGCCATTCATCCGGATCAGGTCGTGCCGATCAACGAAGGCTTCACGCCCGACGCCGACGAACTGGCGCATGCGCAGGAGGTGGTCGATGCGTTCGCAGCGGCGCCCGGCGCCGGCACGCTGCAGCTTCACGGCAAGATGATCGACAAGCCGCACCTGACGCAGGCGATGCGCGTGCTGGCGCGGCGGCGCTGAGCGATGAGCCGCCCCGCGTCCCGAAAAGGATCCGCCTCGATGAGCCAGTCCTTCACCCGCCGTCGTTTCGTCGTGGGCTCATTGCTCGCCGGCGCCGCGCCTTCCGCGATGGCGCAGGAAGCCGATCGTTACCCCTCCCGACCGGTGCGACTGATCGTGCCGGCGGCCGCCGGCGGCCCAAGCGACCTCGTCGCGCGGCTCGTCGCCCAGCGACTGGCCGAGCCGCTCGGGCAGCCGGTGGTGGTCGAGAACATGCCGGGTGCAGGGCTGATGCTGGGCACCGGCGCCGTGGCCAGGGCCCGGCCCGACGGCTACACGATGCTGTTCACCACCAGCACCCCGATCGTGATGACACCCTTCACGATCAGGAAGGTGCCGTATGACGTGAAGCGCGACCTCACCACAGTCGCGCATCTGGGCGCCACGCCGCTGGTCCTCTATGTCAACAGCGCCGTGCCGGTGCGCACCGTGCGCGAGTTTGCCGAGCTGGCACGGGCCAAGCCGGGCGAAGTGGTCTATGGCTCGTACGGCGTGGGCTCGAGCGCCCATGTGCTGATGGAATACCTGGCGCGCCAGCTGGGCGTGAAGCTGGTGCACGTGCCCTACAAGGGCGTGTCGCCGCAGGTGCAGGACCTGGCCGGCGGCCAGATCGTCGCGGCCGTGGCCGACCTGGGCGTGCCCGCGCCCTTCGTGAAGAACGGCCGCATCCGCGCCATCGCAGTCACCGGCACGCGGCGCGCGCCCGCGCTGCCCGAGGTGCCGACCTTCGCCGAACAGGGCATCACCGGCATGGAGCCGTTCTCGCCCTGGTGGGGCCTGTTTGCGCCCTCGGCCACGCCGGCGCCGATCGTCGCACGGGTCGGCAGCGAGGTGGTGAAGATCGCGCGCTCGCCCGAGTTCGTGGCGCGCCTGGGCGAACTGGGCGGCGTGGCCACCGGCGAAACCTCCGAGGCCGCCAGCGCCATCGTGCGCGCCGAATGGGCACGCTGGGAACGCATCATTGCCGATCTGAGCGACATCGCATTCGAATGAACGGTCCCTTCGATCAGAAGCACCGTTCGCCTTCCAGATAACAGAAACCGCAGGAGACCCGATGCACGCCAACCGTCGCAACACGCTCGCACTGCTGACCTTGGGCGCAGCCACCGCCCGACTGCCCGCACTCGCCGCCGACTATCCGACCCGCCCGCTGCGCCTCGTGTCGCCCTACTCGCCGGGAGGGGTCGCCGACCCGGTGGGTCGCGCGCTGGCCGAGTCGATGGCCAAGGATCTGGGCCAGCCGGTGGCCGTCGAAAATCGCCCCGGCGCCAACACCATGGTCGGGATCGGCCTGGTCGCCAACGGCGCGGCCGACGGGTACTCGATGGCCCTGGTCACCGGCGCGATGCTGAACAACGTGTTCCTGTACAAGCGCATGCCCTACTCACCGGGCGACATCCGGACGATCGCGGTGGTCTACGAAGGCCCGTATGTGTTCGCGATCAACCCCAAGATTCCGGCCACGACGCTGAAGGAGTTCGTCGCCTACGCGAAGAGCGGCAAAAAGAAGCTGAACTATGCCTCCATCGCCACCGGCAGCAACCTGCACCTGGTGCCCGAGATGTTCAAGGAGCAGGCCGGCTTCGAGATGCAGGAGGTGTCGTACAACGGCAAGTCGGGCGAGGCGCTGATGGCGGTGATGACCGGCGAAGTCGACCTGATGGTGACGCTGGTGGCGCAGGCCTCGCCGCAGATCGTGGCCGGCAAGCTGCGCGCGCTGGCCGTCACCACCCAGAAACGCATGGCGGCGCTGCCCGATGTGCCGACCGTGGCCGAAGCGGGGTTTCCGAAGCTGTTCGGCGCCACCTGGGGCGGCATCGCGGTGCACAGCAAGACTCCGCCCGACGTCATCGAAAAGCTGCGCACCTCGGTGCACAAGGCGATGGGCGAAGACGCGTTCAAGAAACGATTCACGCCGCTGGGCCTGCTGGTCCAGGAACCGCGAACCGGCGCGCAGATCGACGCCTATGTCGACGCCGACCGGCTGCGCTGGGGTCCGGTGATCCAGCGGCTCAAGCTGAGCCTGGACTGACTGTGCCACGCAATCACGGAAGACCCATGACGAGGGTGATCTGTCTCACCGGCGGCATCGCGTCCGGCAAGTCCACCGCGGCCCGCTTTCTGAAGGAGCAGGGCGCGCATGTGATAGACGCCGATGTACTCGGACATCGCACCTACGAACCTGGCTCACCCGCGCTCGCGCGGATCGTGGCGGCCTTTGGCGACGAAGTCATGGGAGCGGACGGGCGCATCGACCGAAGGGTGCTCGGCGCCAAGGTCTTCGGCCGCCCGGACGAACTGAAGAAGCTGACGGACATCGTGTGGCCCGCGATCCGCGCGCTGGCGATCGAGGAAATCGAACACGCCCGCACGCACGGATCGGTGCCGGCGATCGTGCTCGAGGCGGCAGTGCTGTTCGAAGCCGGGTGGCAGGACCTTGGCGATGAGGTGTGGGTCAACATCGTGGACCGCGAGGTCGCGATCGCCCGGGCCACCCAGCGCGACGGCGTGGCACGCGAGGCCATCG
>DAONCJ010000320.1:0-4908 GCA_035401985.1 Burkholderiaceae bacterium
GGGCGGAAGAACTCGGGATCGACCACCACATGGCGCTGCCAGTCGGTGATGCCGCAGTGGGTGAAGGCGGCGTCCACCAGGTCGGAGACCGAGTGGCTGATGCCCGTGGCGATCACGTAGTCGTCACCGGCCGGCGCATCGGCGGCCAGCCTGATCGCGCCGCTGACCGTGAGCGCCGGCGCGGTGTCGAGCGCATCGGCGACCTTTTCGGAGGCCGGCTCGTTTACTGCCAGCGCGGAGGACTCCACTTTCGCCGCAGTCGATGCGCTGGACGGCACGCCGCTGGCCACCCGGACCTTCAGTTCGTCGGCCGCCGTCATCGGGCGCTTCGTGCCCGACCGCTATGTGCTGACGCTGTCCGGCACGCCGTCGCTGGCTCCCGGCCAGGGAACGGCCTGCACGACACGCGGCGACTGGAACTTCACCTGGGTCGGCCAGTCATTCGGCTGGGCCAGCGCACCGGTGGTGAGCATCACCGCTCAGGATGCGTACGGCCAGACGATGCAGCAATACACCGGCACCCTTTTCAAGCTGACCGCGTCGGCGGTGTCACTGAGCTGGAGCAGCAATGCGCCCGCGGCCGGTCCGCTGTCCGTCACCGGCCAGACCGTCGCGCTGAGCGCCGGTGCGCCGGGGCAGGGCAGCGTCGCCTTCGGCGCCGGCGCGGTCTTCGTATTCGCCCGGCCCGCGACCCCGGTCGCGCCGTTCAATGCGGCGATCTCGCTCACCGTCAATCTGTCCGATACCAGCGAAGCGGCCGTCTCGGGCAACGGAACGATCAGCGCGCTGGCTGCGCTGGTGATCAATGGCGGGGGCGCCGGCATCGACTTCACGGGTGGCAATGCGGCGGGGGCGAACCTCGTCACCTATGGTCGCCTGCAGCTGTCCAACGGGCACGGCGACAGCCGCAGGCCGCTGGCGCTGGTCTACGAAGCACAGGCCTGGAGCGGCGCCGCCTGGTATCGCAATCATCGTGACAGCTGCCTGCAGCCGGCGGCCGGTGCGGTGGTGCTGTCGAACTGGGGCGCGGGCCTCGCGGCCTGCGACGTGTCCCTGGTGTCGGTGACACGGGCCTCGCGCGGCCAGGGAACGGTGCAGCTTGGCGCGCCGTTGGCGGCGAAGTCGGGCGGGGTGGATGTCGGCCTGCGGCTGAACGCGGCGTCGGGTACCGGCTGCGTGGCTGGCAGCGCGGTGGCCGGGTCGTCCGCGGCGCTTCCCTGGCTGCAAGGCCCCTGGTCGAGCGCGCCCAGCTATCTGAGCGATCCACGGGCACGGGCAAGTTTTGGCCGGCTGCGCGCCGAAAGCCTGATCCGGCGCGAGATCTTCTGACCGTTCGAGGGTTCATTCCATCGGTCTGCGCCTGCCCGCAGGTCGACAGCCAGCGACGGGCCGCTGCATCATCCGCCTTCCTGTCCGCACAACACCCGGAGTGTCCATGTTCAATCGACTGGTCGGCGCACTGCTGATCGCTGCTTCCGTCACGCTGCCCGCCGCTGCCTGGGCGCAGGGCTACCCGAATCGCGGCCTTCGCATCGTCGTGCCGTTCCCGCCCGGGGGTGTGACCGATCTGGTCGGACGCGCGCTGTCGGCTCGTCTTGCGGTGGAACTGGGCCAGCCGGTCGTGGTCGAGAATCGCCCCGGCGCCAGCGGCGTGCTCGGCGCCGACCTGGCCGCGCGCGCCGCCCCTGACGGCTACACGCTGATGATCGGCAACATCTCGACGCTGGCCATCAACGCCGCCACCTTCGCCAAGCTGCCCTACGATCCGGTGCGCAGCTTCGCTCCGGTCTCGCTGCTGGCGCTGCAGCCTTTGCTGATCGCGGTCAATCCGTCGGTTCCGGCGCAGTCGCTGGCCGAGCTGGTCGCGCTGGCCAAGTCACGCCCCGGTCGGTTGAATTACGGCACCGCCGGCAGTTCGATCTATCTGGCCGTGGAGTCGTTCAACCGCCAGGCCGGGATCAAGATGAATCACGTGCCCTACAAGGGCAGCGCGCCGGCGATCGCCGATCTGCTGGGCGGCCAGATCGACGTGCTGTTCGACCCGTTCTCGACGCTGTATCCGCAGGCCAAGGCCGGCAAGGCGCGCGGGCTGGCGGTGACCACCGAGCGGCGATCCAGCGTCGCCCCCGACGTGCCGACGGTCGCCGAGAGCGGGCTGGCGAGCTTCGATGTCAGCTCATGGCAGGCGCTTGTCGTGCCCGCTGGCACGCCGAAGGACGTGATCGAGCGCCTGCATGCGGCGGTGCTGAAGGCGCTGGCCTCACCCGAACTGAAGCAGCAGTTTGCCGCCCAGGGCGCCGAGCCTTCGCCGTCCACGCCGCAACGCCTGGAGGAGTACATCCGCGCCGAGATCACCCGCTGGCAGCAAGTCGCGCGCGACGCCGGGGTCAAGCCCGAGTGACGAGGCGGAAAGGGGCCAATTCGCGCGAGCGCTCAGGCCGATTAGCGCGACCGCTCAGCCGGATTCGCGCAAGCGCTCAGGCCGATTCGCGCTGCAGCTGCTCGCGCTGATCGGCCCACTCGAGCCACTGCAGCTCGAGTTCCTCTTTTTCGTTGCCCAGCGCCGCGCGTTCGCGGCCCAGGCTGATCGGACGCTGGGCGTCGCGATACACCAGCGGATCGGACAGTTCCTGCTCGATGGCGGCCAGCCTGACATCGATCGCCTGCAGCCGCTGCTCGGCCGCGCTCAGCTTGCGCTCGAGCGGGCGCAACTGCTCGCTCATCTGCTGACGCCGTTGCGCCGCCTGCCGGCGCTCCTCCTTGCGGTCGATGCGCGTCTCGCCTTCGCCGTCCTGGCTGCCAGGGCCGGCTGCGGCCGCGGCGCGATCGGCCGCTGCGCCCTTCTGCAGCCACACCAGGTAGTCGTCGAGGTCGCCGTCGAACTCGTCGGCCCGCCCGTCATGGACCAGCACGAACCGGTCGACGCTGGAACGCAGCAGGTAGCGGTCGTGCGAGACCAGCAGCAGCGCACCGGCGAAGTCGGCTAACGCGTCGGTCAGTGCATCACGCGTGGCCGCATCGAGGTGATTGGTCGGCTCGTCGAGCACCAGCAGATGCGGACGGGTGCGCACGATCGAGGCGAGCACCAGTCGCGCCTTTTCGCCGCCCGACATCGGGCCGATCGGCCGGGTCGCGTCTTCGCCGGAGAAGCCGAAACGGCCCAGTTCGTCGCGCAGCGCCGACTCGCGGGCCTGCGGGCTTTCGCGCTGAAAGAACGACAGCGGCGAATCGTCATCGCGCAGATCGTCGACGCCGTGCTGGGCGAAGTAGCCGATCCGCAGCGAGCGGGCCGGGCGGCATTCGCCGGCCAGCGGCGAGAGCGCTCCGACCAGCGTGCGCACCAGCGTGCTCTTGCCCGCGCCATTGCGTCCGAGCAGGCCGATGCGCGCGCCGCGCTCGACGGTGATCGACACCTTGCGAAGAATCGTCGCCGACTCGTAGCCGCAGTCGAGGTCGCGGGCCAGGATCAGCGGGTCGGGCGAGTCGCCCGGATCGGGCAGCGTGAAGGTGGCCCCGCGCTCCATCCGGATCGGGGCGATCTCGGCCAGCTTCTCGAGGGCCTTGATGCGGCTCTGGACCTGGCGCGCCTTGGTCGCCTGGGCGCGAAACCGGTCGATGAAGGCGCTGAGGTGGGCGACGCGCGCCTGCTGGTCGGCCTGCTGGCGCTGTTGTTGCGCCTGCCGCTGGGCACGCTGCAGCTCGCAGGCCGAGTACCCGCCGGCATAGCGGATCAGGCTCTTGTTCTCGAACGACAGCGTGAACTGCGCGATGCGGTCCAGGAAGTCGCGGTCGTGCGACACGGCGATGACGGTGCCCGGATAGCGGGTCAGCCAGCGCTCGAACCAGACGATGGCATCGAGGTCGAGGTGGTTGGTCGGCTCATCGAGCAGCAGCAGGTCGCTGGGCACGAACAGCGCCCGTGCCAGGTTCAGCCGCATCCGCCAGCCGCCCGACAGGGAATCCACCGGCTGCTCGGCGCCCTGCTCGCTGAAGCCCAGGCCGGCAAGCAGCTCCTTGACCCGTGCATGCGCGCCGGCGTCGCCCGCCATCTCGAGCGCCTCGTGGGCATGGGCCAGTGCCATGCCGTCGTCGGCGGCCTGCGCCGCGAGCAGCTCGCGGCGCGCGGCCTGCAGCGTCTCGTCGGCCGCCTCGACGAAGCGCCAGGCGGGGGTGTCGCCACCGGGCACATGCTGCTCGAGGCGCACGATCCGCATCGGCGGTGCGTCGATGTCGCCGCTGTCCAGCGACACCTCGCCGACCAGCGCGCCCAGCAGCGTCGACTTGCCGCAGCCGTTGGGGCCGATCAGCGCGATGCGCTCGCCGGGGGCGATCGACACATCGGCGTTCTCGACCAGCGTGCGCCCGCCGCGCGAGAAGCTCACCCGTCGCAGCCGGATCATCGCGCCGCCCAGGCCTGCAAGGCGGCGCGCGTGAGGGCGACGATCAACCGGTCGCCTGCCGACACCGGCACATAGGCGAACTCTAGCGTCGGAAAGGCGGCTTCGAAGTGGTCCGCCTCGTGGCCGATCTCGACGAACAGCACGCCGTCCTTGCTCAGATGCGCCGGTGCGTCGCGCAGGATGCGCTCGACCAGGCTCATGCCGTCGACCCCGCCGTCCAGCGCGCCCTGCGGTTCATGCAGGAATTCAGCGGGCAGCGCGGCCATCGAGCCGGCGTTGACGTAAGGCGGATTGGACAGGATCAGGTCGTACTGGCGATCGCCCAGCGCGTCGTACAGATCGCCCCGAAAAAGGCTCAGCCGCGAATCGAGCTGGTACAGCGCACGATTTTCGGCCGCCAGCGCCAGCGCCTCTGCGGACAGATCGGTGGCGTCGATCGCCGCCTCGTCGAAGTGCAGCGCCGCGGCAATCGCAATGCTGCCGCCGCCCGTGCACAGATCGAGGATGC
>DAONCJ010000321.1:0-4904 GCA_035401985.1 Burkholderiaceae bacterium
CTGGATGGTGAGCCGGGAAAGACCTGCCGGTTCGGCGGGCGACGGCCCGGCAGGCGAAGGGCCCTTGGGGCCCGTCTGGGGCAGACGGATCATGGTGTCGTGGAGTCGGATCGGGAAGGCGACAGATCGTCCCCCGCGCGGCCCTTCCTTGCAAGCGAAGGGCATTGCGCCATGACCAAGCACTGTCGGCCCGGCACGGGGTCCGTAGAATCGTCGCCATGCCAACCCCTGTCCCGCTCCAGACCTTCGCCTGGATCGCCACGCATCCGTGGCTTTACCCGGTGCTCGAGGCCGTCCACATCGTCGGCATCGCCCTGCTGCTGGGCAGCCTGTTTCTGGTCGAACTGCGCGTCTGGGGTTTCGGCGCCACCTTGCCGCTGCCCGAACTGGCCCGCTTCGGTCTCACGCTCAGTGCCACGGGATTTGCAGTGGCCGCCTTCAGCGGACTGGTGATGGCCTCGAGCCAGGCAGCCGAGTTGATCGGCAACCGGGCCTTTCTGCTGAAAATGCTGCTGCTCAGCGCGGCAGGAGGCAATGCGCTGTGGTTCCATGGCCGGGGAAGCCTTCGCCTGGCCGACGGCCTGGCGCGACTCCAGACCCTGATCTCAACCGCACTCTGGCTCGCCGTCGTTCTATGCGGCCGCTGGATTGCGTACGCCTGACCACGGAGGAAGATTCATGCAACGCAGAACCCTGCTCATCGCACTCGCCGGCTGGCCAGCCGGTGCCGCTTTCGCCCATCACGGCTGGAGCAGTTTCGACCAGGGCCGCCCCTTGTACCTCGAGGGGGTCGCGCGCAAGGTCGCCTGGCGCAATCCGCACGTCGAATTCGATCTCGAAGTGGCGCCCGACATGAAGGTGCCACCTGATCTGGCGCGCCGTGCCGTGCCGGCCCAGTCGGCCGCCGTCGACGGGCCCAGGCTGCTGGCGGGCGCGCGCGCACCCACCCGCAAGGACAAGGTGTGGCGGATCGAGCTCGCGCCACTGACCCGGATGGAAGCCTGGAAGGTCGCGCCCATCCGCGACGGCGACCGGGTCTCCGTGGTCGGGTTCACCTTCGCCGAAGAAAAGGGCGAACCCGTTCTGCGAGTCGAATACCTTTTCGTCGGCGCCCAGGCGTTCGGGCTGCGGTCAGCGCCGGCCTGACGCGAACCGGAGCAATCTCCCTGTCAAGCGCAGTGCGGCCGCGATGCGGCCACACTGCGCAGCATGGCACGTCGCAATTCCGCCCGCGCATGGACAGCGAGCTGGCAGCGCGCACTCACAAAGCTCACGCGCAGCGCAATGGCGGCTGGCAGCAGGTCCGTGCGCGCCAGTCAGCGCGCGGGCGTCCGATCGATCAAGGCGGCCGTGGCCGCCGGCGGCCCGCCTGGGGGGCCCGGAGACTGGATCGCCGGTGTGGCGATGGGCCCGTCCGGCATGCGGCGCTACCGGCTGTTCCGCCCGCCGGGCGTGCTGCCCTCCGAACGGCTGCCGCTGCTGGTGATGCTGCACGGCTGCGGGCAGGATGCCAACCGCTTCGCCGACAGCACCCGGATGAACCGGATCGCGCTGCGCGAACGCTTCCTGGTGCTCTATCCCGAGCAGGATCGCCTGGCCAATCCTCAGGCGTGCTGGAACTGGTTCGACACCGCCTCGGGTCGCGCCGGGGGTGAGGCGGCGTTGATCCTGGCCGCGATCGACCAGGTCTGCCTGCTCTATTCCGTCGACCCGCTGCAACTCGCGATCGCGGGCATGTCAGCCGGCGCAGGCATGGCCGCCCTTCTGGTCACGCGGACGCCGGGACGCTTCAGGGCGCTGGCGATGCACTCGGGTGTGCCGCCGGGCACGGCCCATTCCGGCCTGTCAGCGGTCGGCGCGATGACGGGCATTCGGAGGACGGCAAGACCCCTGAAGGCGGACGCATCCGCAATGGCCACCGTGTGGCCGCCGCTGCTGGTGATTCATGGCGAAGCAGACCCGGTCGTCTCGGCGCACAACGGTCGGCTCGCGGTGGACGCCTGGGCGCAGGCCGCGGGCGCAACGGCAGGCGCTTCCCGACGCGTGCGGCGCGGTCAACGGCATGCAATGACGATCACCGATTACCGATGCCGCAGCCGGACCGTCGCGACACTGGTCGAGGTCGAACAGCTCGGTCATGCATGGAGCGGCGGCTCGTCGAGCCAGCCCCATGGCGACCCGCGAGGACCCGATGCCTCGCGCCTGATCTGGTCCTTCGTGCGCCGGCAGCTTCGCGCCTGAAGTGCTGCGACAGGTGCAGCCGGACGCGTGTCGTTCAGGTCTTCTTTTCGAACAGCTGCAGCAGCACGCCATGGCTGGACTTCGGGTGCACGAACTGCATCGGGCCGCTGCCCAGGATGCTGGCCCCGCGCTCCTTCATGCCGGCGACGGTGCCCTCGAGATCCTTTACCGCGAATGCGATCGTGTGCACGCCCTCGCCGTTCTTTTCGATCGCCTTGCCGACCGCGCTGTCGGGTGACAGCGGCGCGACCAGTTCGATGAAGCCGCCGTCGGGCAGATCGAAGAACGCCTGCCTGCCGATGTTCGGATTCTCGCCGCGGCGGCTCAGCGTCAGGCCGAGCTTCTGATAGGTGGCGATGCCTTCCTCGATGTCCTTCACGCGAACGACGACGTGATCGATGACGGTGAGTCCCATGTCTGATGTCTCCTCTGATGGTTGGGTCCACCGACTATGTTGGCGTGCGACAAGGGTGTCAAGGCGCCCTCGCGCCGAGGCTCAACCACCGCTCAGCAGGGGCGCACAAGCCGCGCCAGTTCGGCGGACACCCCGGTCCAGGCAGCGCCGTCTGCGCCGCTCGCGGCACCGACAGGCTGCTCGAGTGCGGCATGCATCGCCCGACCGCCGGCCGCGACGCTGTCGATCAATGGCAGTGCGGTGATCCGGTGCAGCGATTCGGCCATCCCGGCCAGCCCCGCGCCACCCAGGATGATCGAGCGCGCGCCGCTGCGCGCGGCCATCGTGCAGGCATCGGCCAGCAGCCGCTGCGCCGCCGCCGGATCAGCCGCGAGCTGCGCACCGGTTCGATCGACGATCTCGATGTGCTGAAGACTGCCAGCCAGGCCGAGCGACACGGCCAGGCGCTCGAGCATCGGCTTCCATCGCGCACCGCCCGTGACGATGGCAAAGGACCCTTGCCCCGCTGCCTCGCGCATCGCCGCTTCGGCCAGCCCGGTCACCGGTCCGGCAAGAAGCTCCCGCAATGCAAGGACACCCGGGTCGCCAAAGCACCCGACCAGCACACCCTGCACGTCACCTCCATGAACCGCAAAGGCGTCGAGCGCTGCATGAGCCGCGATGCAGTACGCCGCTTCCGACGAGATGTAATCCGCGCCAAATCGAGCCGTCACCGCCGACAGGCGATGCCCCGAACCCAGTTGTGCCGAGACCACCGGAGCGATCCGCGCGGTGACCCCGGCACTGGTGTTCGGGTTGATCAGCAGCACATGGCCCATCGCGGATCAGACGATGACCTCGACCTTCGCGCGGCGTGCCACCTGGGTCCAGGTGTCGATCTGGGACCGGATGACCCTGACGAAATCATCGCTGGTGACCGGCGTTTTCGGCGGCAGCGTCTGAAGATCATCGAGCCGTGCCGCGATGTCCGGCTTGCGCAGGATCTCGGGCACCAGAGCGATGAGGCGTTGCGCGATCGGCGCGGGCAGGTTGCGCGGTGCGGACAGGCCCAGCCACTGCGAACCCGTGAGCGACGGAAAGCCCGACTCGGCGAACGTGGGGATCGACGGCAGCGCAGGCAGCCGTTGCGGGGTGGAAACTGCCAGCGCCCGCAGCGAACCCGCCTTGAGCTGTGCGACATTGGTCGTCACCGGATCCAGCAGTCCGTCGATCTGCCCGCCCAGCAGGTCCTGCATGGCAGGCGCGCTGCCCTGGTAGGGCACGTGATCATGGTTTGGCGCCTGACCGTCGATCTTGAGCAGTTCGCCAAACAGATGATTGGCCGAGCCGATGCCTGAGGTGCCATAGCGCACCGGTTGGTTGCGCGCGGCGGCGACGTACTGTGCAAGCGTCTGGAACGGCGATTGGGCCCGCACCAGCAGCACCATCGGCGCCTCGACCAGCATGGCAAGATGCGTGAAATCGCCCACCGGATCGAAGGGCATGACCTTGCGGGTTGCAGCCGCGTAGATGTGGACCGAGGCGTGGCTGACCAGCAGCGTGTAGCCATCGGCCGGCTGCTTGGACACGTAGTCGCTGCCGATCAGTCCACCCGCACCGGCCCGGTTCTCCACCACCACACTCTGGCCCAGCGCCTGCGACAGATGAGGCGCCATGACGCGCGACACCGTATCAACCAGGCCGCCTGGCGGGAACTGTGCGACCAGACGGATCGGCCCGCGGGCGGGCCAGGCCGGCTGCTGTGCAGCGACCCAGGAAGGAGGGATCGCCAGCGCAGAGCTGGCGACCATGAAATCACGACGTTTCATCTCGACTCCTTGTGCCGGCCTGAACGACCGGGCTATGACGATGGCGGCGGGAAACGGCTTCCCGCAGGGCACGGGTGCACGATCTGTGCCAGTGACCGTCGGGCGATGAGGCTTGCCCTGCTCCTGGAACAGGACTTGCCTTGGACACAGAGGTGAACCGGAAGTGCCATCCGCCCGAACGCTTCAGCACCGTTGTGCCGGTCCGCACGCCGGTGCGCACAAAGGGCCGCACGATTCAGGTGCGCAAGGGACGCAAGCGGTGCACGACGCCCCTGGTCGTGCACGAAGCCCCCACAAAATCAGCAGGTGGAAGCACTGGCCACCTGTCATGACAGGAGACGCGATTGATGACTGCCACGAGCCCGGCCTATCCGGGCGCCCTGCCCGACCACGGGCGCTTCCCTTACCTTGCGATCTCGCAGCGGCCGTTCTATCGCTGG
>DAONCJ010000322.1:0-4883 GCA_035401985.1 Burkholderiaceae bacterium
AGATCCGGATCGCCGACTCCGGCGAGGTGCAGGTCAGATCGGCCTCGGTATTCCCCGGTTACTACAACGACGATCAGGCGACCGCCAAGGCGCTTCAGGATGGCTGGCTGCACACCGGCGATGCAGGCTATTTCGAGCCCGACGGACAACTCGTCGTGCTCGGGCGGGTCAGCGAGGTGGTGCACACCGCCGCGGGCGAACGCTATGTGCCGAACTACATCGAGAACCGGATCAAGTTCAGCCCCTACGTGCGCAACGTCGCGATCATCGGCTCGCAGCGCCAGTACCTGGCCGCGATCGTCTGCATCGACCTCGATGCGGTCGCGCACTGGGCAGAGCAGCGCCGCATCTCCTACACGTCCTACGCCGACCTGTCGCAGCTCGCGCCGGTGCGCGCGCTGATCGGCGAGGCCCTGGTCAACGTCAACCGGGTGCTCACACCGGGCCTGCAGGTGCAGCGCTTCGTCAATCTGCACAAGGATTTCGATCCTGACGACGGCGAGATCACCCGCACGCGCAAGATCCGGCGCAGCGTGATCGAGGAGCGCTATGCCAAGCTGATCGACGCCTTGTACAGCGATGCGACCAGCGTCGACTTCGAGGCTGCGATCGTCTATGAAAGCGGCGAGGCCGGCACCTTCCGCCGCTCGCTGGCCCTGATGAATGTGGGAGCGACAGCCTGATGGACTACTACCTGATTGGCGAGCTGAGCATCAACGGCGCGCTGGTGGGCCTGATGTACTCGCTGGTCGCGCTGGGCATCGTGCTGATCTACAAGGCCTCGCGCTACGCCAACCTCGCCCAGGGCGCCTTCGCGATGACCGGAGGCTACCTGTGCGTGGTGCTGGCGCAGATGCTCGGCCTGCCGATGTGGCTGGCGGTGCCGCTGTCGGCCGGCATGCTGTTTCTGCTCGGCATGCTGGTCGAGCGCCTGATGCTGCGCCGGATGATCGGTCAGCCGATCATCATGGTGATCATGCTGACGCTGGGCCTGGAGATCCTGCTGCGCGGCCTGATCCCCGGCTCGATGGGTTCGGCGGTCCGCAAGCTCGATCTGGGCATCCCGCAGCAGCCGCTGTTCATCGGCGAGATGCTGATCAACCGCGCCTACCTTGTTGGTGGCCTGGTCGCGCTGGCGCTGATCGCCGCGGCCATCCTGTTCTTCAATTCGCGGGTCGGTGTGCGGATGCGGGCCGTGTCCGACGACCAGATCGCCTCATGGTCGGTCGGCATCCGGGTCGAACGGGTGATCGCCGTCGCCTGGGGCCTGGCCGGCCTTGCCGCCGCCGCCGCGGGCATTCTGTGGGGATCGGTCCAGGGCGTCGACTGGACGCTGTCGCTGCTGCTGCTCAAGGGGCTGGCCATCGCCATCCTCGGCGGCCTGGACAGCATCGGCGGCGTGCTGATCGCCGGCCTGATCATCGGCATCGCCGAAAGCCTGGCGGCCGGCTACCTCGACACACTGGTCGGTGGCGGCACGCGCGATGTCGTCGCCTCGGTGATCATCCTGCTGACCGTGCTGGTGCGGCCTCACGGCCTGTTCGGCCGCGAGCACATCGAAAGGGTCTGAGATGTTCTACCGACGTGCCGGGCTGCGCCACACCCGATACACCCAGGACCGACAGCTCTGGCCACTGCCCTTCGACCGCTTCCTGCTGGGGCTGGCGATCGTGCTGCTGGTGCTGGCACCGGCCTTCCTGCCCAGCCTCTACATCGGCACCTACCTGATGCCGTGGCTGCTGTGGACCACGGCCACGCTCGGGCTGAATCTGCTGATGGGCGTGGCCGGACAGGTGCACCTGGGCTACGGGGCGGTGATGGCCATCGGCGCCTACGGGGCGCTGCACGCCACCCGATCCGGCGTGCCCTTCGAATTCGCACTGCTGATCGGCGGCCTGCTGTCCGCGGCCATCGGCGTGGTGTTCGGCGCCGCTGCGCTGCGCGTCAAAGGCTTGTACCTGGCGATCTCGACGCTGGCCATGCAGTACCTGGTCGACTACGTGATCATCCACGTGCCGGCGATCAGCGGCGGCACACAGGCCACCCTGTCGGCGCCGCCGGTGCGCCTGCTGGGCTTCGCGCTCACCGGCGACTCGGCCTACTACTGGTTCGCACTGGCCATGTGCGGGCTGGTCACGATGTTCATGCTCAACGTGCGCCGCACCAGCTATGGACGGGCACTCGCCGCCGTGCGCGAGAAGGACTTCGCCGCCGAGATCATCGGGGTCAGCACCTTCCGTTACAAGCTGTCGGTGTTCTGGGTCAGTTCGTTCATCGGCGGCGTGGCCGGCACGCTGTTCGCCTTCTGCTACTACAAGGCCGTCACGCCCGAGCAGTTCCACCTCGAACTGTCGATCCAGATGCTGGCCACCGTCATCGTCGGCGGCATGGGCAGCGTGCTGGGCTCGTACTTCGGCGCGGCGCTGATCCTGCTCGCCCCGGTGGTGCTGAACAACGGACTGGCCGGGTTGGCCAAGGGACTGTCGATTCCGATCAATGCCGACATCGCGGCCCACGCCCCGCTGGTGCTGTATGGCGGGCTGATCGTGGGCTTCCTGTTGTTCGAGCCGCTGGGCCTGGCCAAGATCTACGCCAACCTGCGCAACTATTTCCTCGTCTGGCCGTTCCGCCATGCCAGGCGCTGAATCCAGCCAGCACCACCGCACCGCCTGTCGAGCCGTACCCAACAATCAAGGAGGAGCCACATGAAACAGAACCGACGCACCTTTGTCCGTGCCGCCGCCGCAGCCGCTGCCGTTCCGGTCATCCCCAGCGCCCAGGCGCAGGACGCGAAGCTGATCAAGCTGGGCATGTGCCAGGACTTCACGGTGGTGTACACCTTCGTGACGGCCGAATACAGCCAGGGTCAGCGCGACTACTTCACGATGATCAACGAGCGCGGCGGCATCAAGGGCTTCAAGTTCCAGCTCGACATCGTCGACACCGGCAACGCAACCCAGCGCGGCATCGAAGCCTACGAGCGATTCAAGCGCGAGGGCGTGGTGCTGGTCGACCCGCTGTCCACGCCGGTCAGCCGCGCGCTGGTGCCGCGCGCGCTGGCCGACAAGATCAACTTGGTGACGACCTTCTCGGGGCGCAGCGACGCTGCCGACGGCGAGGCTTTCCCGTATGTGATGCCGCTGTCTCCGAGCTACTGGTCGCAGGCCGCCGTCCTGGTCGACTACATGCGCAAGCAGGAAAAGGGCCTCAAGGGCAAGAAGGTGGCCCTGGTCCATATCGACACGCCGTTCGGGCGCGAGCCGATCACGCTGCTGCAGGTGCTGGCCAAGCGGCACGATTTCGAGTTCCAGACCTTCCCCTATCCGCCCCCGGGAACCGAGCAGTCGGCGGTGTGGACGCAGGTGCGCCGCCTGAAGCCTGACTGGGTGATGATCTGGGGCGCCGGCGCGGGGCAGATCGCATCGCTGAAGGAGGCCGCGCGCAATGGCATTCCGATGGACCGCATCGCCTCGGTGGTCTGGATGTCCGAGTCCGAGATGAACGTCGTCGGTGTCGACGCGGCCAAGGGCGTGCTGAAGTTCGAAGGCGTGGCCGGCGGGCGTGAGCCGAAGATCATCCAGGCCATTCAGAACGAGGTCGTCGCCAAGGGGAAAGGGGTTGGCAAGCCCGAGATCGTCGGCACCACGTACTACAACATCGGCGTGATGGCAGCCGCGCTGATCGCCGAGGGCGCCCGACTGGCGATCGACAAGAATCCGAAGGGGCCGATCACCTCGGAACAGCTGAATGAAGGCCTGCGCTCGATCAAGAATTTCACCGCCGAAGGCATGCTGCCGCCGGTGACGATCACGAAGGCCGACCATCAGGGCGGCGGCCGCGGCCGCGTGGCTCAATGGGATGGCAAGCGCTGGGTGCCCAAGTCCGACTGGATGGCGGCCGACCAGGATGTCATCTGGCAGATGATCCGCACCTCGTCCTCCGACTTCAAGAAGTCGGGCAAATGACCATGACGGCCCTGGCGAGCGCAACGCCCGGCGCAGGGCCGTCGTCGGTCGACGTGCAGTCCGAACCGCTGCTCGAACTGAACAACATCGAGGTCGTCTACGACGGCGTGTTCCTGGCGGTCAAGGGCATCTCGCTGAAGGTGCCCGAGGGCGGTCTGGTGGCGCTGCTGGGCGCCAACGGGGCCGGCAAGAGCACGGTCCTGAAGTCGATCAGCGGGCTGCTGGCGGCCGAGCGCGGACAGGTCACCCGTGGCGAGGTGACCTGGCAGGGGCGCGACCTGCGCGGCCTTGCGCCTCCCGAACGGGTGCGCGCCGGACTTGTGCATGTGCTCGAGGGACGGCGGGTGTTCGAGCACCTCACGCCCGAAGAAAACCTGCTGGCCGCCTCGTCGATGCACAACGACCGCCGCCATATCCGCGAACTGGTCGACCGAGTGTTCGAGTGGTTTCCGCGACTGGCGCAGCGCGCTCGTGCACAGGCAGGCTACCTGTCCGGCGGCGAGCAGCAGATGCTGGCCATCGGCCGCGCGCTGATGACCGAGCCGCGCCTGCTGATGCTCGACGAACCCAGCCTGGGGCTGGCGCCGCTGCTGGTCGACGAGATCTTCGACATCATCCGGCGCATCAACCGTGACGCGGGCATGTCGATTCTGCTGGTCGAGCAGAATGCGGCGGCCGCGCTCGAGGTGTCGAACTCGGCTTACCTGATCGAGAACGGTCGTGTCGTGATGACCGGTTCAGCCAGCGAGCTGGCAGCCAATCCGGACGTCCAGGAGTTCTACCTGGGGGCCGGACATGGCGTGGATTACCAGAGCGTCAAGCATTACCGGCGCCGAAAGCGCTGGCTGACATGAGAAGCCGGCGCGCTCAGGCCTTGTTGGACCAAAGGCGCTCCGTGTAGGCGCCCTGCACCGATTC
>DAONCJ010000323.1:0-4880 GCA_035401985.1 Burkholderiaceae bacterium
TCCGCCTTTGCACATCAGACCGATGTCGGCCGGCCGCCCGAACTGAAGGCGATGGTCGAGGCCTGCATCGCGCGACATGGCCGTGTCGACATCCTGCACAACAACGTCGGCATCGAGGACGTTTCGCCGCTGGAAGAGCTGACCGAAGCCAGCTGGGACCGCGTGCACGACATCAACCTGAAGAGCGTGGTGTTCGCCTGCAAGTACGTGATGCCGCACATGCGCGCGCAAAAGCGGGGAGCGATCGTCAACATCTCGTCGATTGCCAGCATCCGCTGGGGTGGCGTGCCGTATTACTCGTACTACTCGTCGAAGGCGGCGCTCAATCACCTGACAAAGGTGATCGCCCGCAAGCATGCGCGCGATGGTGTGCGGGCCAACGTGATCCTGCCCGGACTGATCGATACGCCCCATGTGCGCACGCAGATCCCGGGCGATGCGCAGCAGCAGGAGGCGGTCATTGCCGACCGGAACCGGCGCTGCCCGATGGGATTCATGGGCAGTCCGTGGGACATCGCGCAGGCGGCGCTGTTCCTGGTGTCGGACGAGGCCCGTTACATCACCGGGGCTGAGCTGGTGGTGGACGGCGGAGTGACGCTGTAGGCGCGGCGCGTCCCGATGCCGGGACAGCCGCACAGATCCGCTTCACGTGCCAGTGAACTTCGGTGCACGCTTCTCGATGAAGTGCGCGACTCCTTCCTTGAAGTCGTTGCTCTTCAGGCTGTGAACCATCCTTCGCTCGGCATCCATCAGCGATTCCCCGAGGGTCAGGAATGGCACGTCGCTCAGTTGCTCCTTCATGCCGCGCAATGACAGCGGGGATGTCGTGGCTGCCATGTCGGCGGCATACGCCCGCACGAAGCCCGAAAGCTGGTCGAGTGGCATCGCACGATTCACCAGCCCCATTCTGGCGGCCTCTATGCCATCGATCTTGCGTGAGCTGAGCAGCAGGTCACTCGCGTGCGCCGGCCCGACCACATGCCGGAGCATCCAGGCCGACCCGTGTTCGGCGATGAGCCCGCGCCGTGCGAACCCGGTCATCAGCGAGGCGGATTCAGCGCAGAATCGAACGTCGCAATACAGCGCGAGGATCAACCCCACGCCGGCCGCCGGCCCGTTGATGCTGGCGATGACGGGCTTTGGAATGCTCGCGATGTACGAATACCGCTGCTGATAGTCGGAGCGAACGGTGGGGTCCGTCGCAAGGCCCTGCTGTGCGCCCGTGGAGTCCAAGCCCCCCGCCTGCGACATGCCGGACAGGCGCCCCATGTCCACGCCGGCGCAGAACCCGCGGCCGGCGCCTGTCAGTACGATCACGCCGACATCGGCGCGTTGACCAAGCTCAGTGAGCACACGCCGAAGCGTGCCGTACATCTCGAGGGTCATCGCGTTCAGCGCGGCGGGCCGGTTCAGCGTCACGGTGGCGATGCGCTCGCTGACGTCGACGAGAATTTCTTGCTGGGAGTCGTTCGTGGGGGTCATGTCTTGCTGTCCAGAGGGGTCGGGTTCGGAAGGCGACGGGCACGACAGTGACGCCCGGCTCCAGTGTTCCGCGAGCGCTTCGTTGCCGGTCGGGATGGGATGTACTCAGCGACCTTGGGCGCTGCTATTCGACCTTGATGTTGTTCTCCTTGATCATCTTGCCGAATGCGTTCTCGATCGCGCGCAGCTTCGGTGCGAACTCCTGATGACCCAGCCCCGTGGGTACCAGGCCATTGTCGCGAAGGTATTGCGAGAACTCTGGTGCCCTGATGATTTCGCTGACTTCCCTGCTCAGCTTTTCGACGATGGCAGTGGGCGTGGCGGCTGGTGCGAACAGCGCATACCAGCCGACGACGACCAGGTCGGTGATGCCTTCTTCCTTGAACGACGGTACGGTCGGAGCCAGGTCGAATCTCTGCTCACCGGTCACTGCGAGCATCTTCACCTTGCCTGCCTTCACGTGCGGGTTGACGGCGTGCGGGGTGGCAATGAACCAGTCGATCCGGCCGCCGAGGAAGTCTGTCACCAGCGGCGGCTCGCCGCGGTAGGGCACCAGGACCGAATCGACCCCGGTCGCGCGCTTGAACGCCTCGCTGAAGATGTGCTGTGTGCCTCCTACCCCGGACGTGCCGTACGACGTTTGCCCCGGCCGTGATTTCAGATAGGCGACGTATTCCTTGAGCGTGTTCGCCGGGACACTCGTCAGGACCGCCAGTGCGAGCGGTGATTCCGCGTATTGCGCGATCGGCCTGAAGTCGCGCAGAGCGTTGTAGCGGCCGGGATAGAGGAACGGCATCTGCACCAGCGTGGTGTTCGTCGAATACAGGGTGTAGCCGTCCGGTGCAGCCTTCATCACGGCCTCTGTGCCGATGAGCGTGTTTCCGCCGGGCCTGTTGTCGATGACGATGGGCTGCTTCACGCGCAGGCTCAGGCGTTCCGCGAGGCGCCGCGTGATCACGTCGGCAGCGCCGCCGGGCAGGTACGGCACGACGATGCGAATCGGCTTCTCGGGATAGTTCGCCGCTTCGTTTGCGTGTCCGGCGATGGGCGCCAGCAGCACTCCGGCCAGGATCAGCGTCGACTTGAACATGGGTGATGTCTCCTCAGCTTGATTGTTCGTTCACAGCACTTTACCGTACTATCCGGATAGTATGTAAAAAAATCGGCAACAGGAGGTCACCCATGGTTCGAACACTGGCTCTCTGTCTCTTCGCCACACTGGCTTCGCTCGCGCAGGTCGAAGCGAGCGCCCAGTCATGGCCGGCCCGGGCTGTGCGCCTGCTCGTGCCGTATCCGCCCGGGGGTGCGTCCGACATCCAGATGCGGCTCGTCGCGGGCAAGCTGAGCGAACGATGGGCCGTTCCCGTGACCGTGGAGAACAAGCCCGGGGGCAACACCGTCATTGCGACCGACACGGTGGCCAAGGCGGCGCCGGACGGCTACACCCTGCTCCTGACGGCGATGCCCTTTGCGCTGAACCCAATGCTGATCGCGAAGCTGCCCTACAACAGCGACAGGGATCTCGCGCCGGTATCGCTGCTGGCGACGATCCCCAACATCCTGGTCGTGAACCCGGGCGTCCCGGCCAAATCGGTGCGCGACCTGATCGGATGGGCGCGTGCCAATCCAGGCGCACTGTCGTTCGCTTCGGCGGGCCAGGCCACGTCCACCCATCTTTCTGCTGAGCTGTTCGTGAAGATGTCAGGCCTTGCGGCCACCCACATTCCCTACAAAGGCAGCGTGCAGGCGCACCTTGACCTGATTTCCGGGCGCGTTCCGATGATGTTCGACAACGGTGCGCTTCAGCACGTCAAGGCGGGAAAATTGAACGCGCTTGCGGTCACCTCCGCGAAACGGGTGGCCTGGCTGCCCGACACGCCGACCGTCGCCGAACAGGGGTTGCCGGGCTATGAAGCCGTTGCCTGGTACGGCGTGATGGCGCCCGGAGCTACGCCGGCCGACATCGTTCAACGACTCTCCGACGACATCACCTGGGCGGTGCGCTCGCCCGACGTCGTGGAGAAGCTGCGGGCGATCGGGGCGAATGCCGAGGGCGGATCGCCCGAAGATTTCCGCAAGCTCATCGCCAGCGAATCGCTCAAATGGGGGCAGCTGGCCCGGGAACTCGGCATGAAGCCCGAGTGACGGGCGCGATCGCAGGTGGCGTTGGGGGCTTCTGTGCGCGTGCGGTCCGGCAGCAGTGCGAGGGCCCTTCATGAGAAACTCGCGGCAGTCGTGTTGAGCGACATGAACGAGATCTCGCCAGCGCGCAGGCTCGCCGTCGAGTAAAGCCGTACCGAAGTGGAGTTCGAGCCCGATGACCACCCACAAGGGCAGTCAGGCGTCCAAAGAGAAGATCGCCAGGTCCGCCCTGCGCCTGTTCGCCAGGAAGGGATACGCGACCGCAAGCCTGGAAGAGATCGCGACGCAGGCGGGGTTCACCAAAGGAGCGGTCTACCACTTCTTCAAGAGCAAGGAAGCCTTGCTCCTGTCGCTGCTTCGCGACATCGAGGAGCGCTCCATCGGCAAGACCACGCTCGCCCTGGAGCAGGCGGACGGTGGCGCGATGGACAGGCTCGTGCGCTTCAAGAATCTGCAGGCGCAGTGGGCGGCCCGCAATGCGGACGACCTGGCCATCCTGATCTGGGTGTCGATCGAGTCGGCGCATCGCAAGTCGGCCATACGCACCCAGGTGCTTCACATCTACGCGCGCATCGAGGAAGTGCTGACCGCGATCATCGAACTCGGGAAGCAGAGCGGGGAGTTCCCGGCCGATCTGCCGGTCGCCGATGTGGTCACCTGGCTGATCTCCCTGCACGACGGAAACATGCTGTCCTGGTACCGGAGCGGGCGCGACATCGAGGTCGGCCGCCGGCTCACCCGCGCGTCCCGCCAAGCGGCCCAGATGGCGATTCGTATGGGTCAGATCGCCTGAGCCGTCCGGCATCGGGCTCTGCCTTGCGAAACGCGTACCCCTTACACGGTCGGCATTCCAGGGGCCCGATCAGCGCCCGTTCGCCAGCGCCCCCACTGGCATCAGCTCGCGCCGCCAGCCCAGCGCAACCGCCGCTGTCATCGCCAGCCCCGACAACAACATCAACGTGGCGGTCACGTGGTATCCCAGCTCGGGAATCAGCGCCCCTGCGATCAGCAGCCCCAGAGGCAGCGGGTAGATGGCCAGCATGCGCACGCCCATGATCCGGCCGCGCAAGCGCATCTCCGATGTGCGCAGCAGCAGGATCTGCAGTCCGATCATGCTCACGCTCTGCGCGGCGCCGGCGGCGGCTAGCGCCACCATCGCCAGGCCGGGCGAAGACAGGTGCGTGAACGCGAACAGGCACACGAACCACACCACCGTCGTCGCCAGCATCGTGCGGGCAGGCCGCACGCGCGGGCCG
>DAONCJ010000324.1:0-4863 GCA_035401985.1 Burkholderiaceae bacterium
CGGATGCTGGTCAAGTTGTCGATGGAAACCATCGAGACCACCGCCACGGTCTTGTTCATTGTCGCGAGCGCGTCGATCTTCGCCTGGGTGCTGACGACCACGCAGGCCACCGAGGCCGTGGGCGCCTGGGTGCTTTCGATCAGTTCGAATCCGCTGGTCTTCCTGGCGCTGGCCAACGTTTTTCTGCTGTTCGTCGGCTGCTTCATGGAGACCATCGCCGCGATCACCATCCTGGTGCCGGTGTTCATGCCGATCATCGCCAAGCTGGGCATCGACCCTATTCACTTCGGGCTGATCCTGGTGCTGAATCTGATGATCGGCCTGCTCACGCCGCCGGTGGGCATGGTGCTCTTCGTTCTGCAGAAGGTTTCGGGACTGTCTTTCGAGCGGACGGTCGCGGCCGTGGCGCCGTGGATGATCCCGCTGCTGGCCACGCTGGCGCTGATCACCTACGTGCCGCAACTGGTGCTTTGGCTTCCGCGTCTGCTCTACCCCTGATCGATCGCGCCGCCGATGCCCAAGATCGTTTCGGTCGAGGTCCTGCAGGTCGACCTTGCTCCCATGGTGGCGCGTTCGGACGCCATCCAGAGCTTCGCGACCCAGGAGACGCCGATGGTGCGCATCACCACCGACGACGGGGTGGTGGGCACAGGCTACAGCTACACGATAGGCACGGGCGGCTCGTCGGTGGTAGCGCTGCTGGCCGATCACCTGGCACCCCGACTGATTGGCCGCGATGCGGACGAAATCGAAGCGATCTGGAAGGACCTGTTCTTTTCGACCCATGCCACCGCGGTGGGCGCCATCACCGCGCTGGCGCTGGCGGCGATCGACACGGCGCTCTGGGACTCCCGCGGCCAGCGCACAGGGTTGCCGTTGTGGCGTCTGGCCGGTGGCGCGCAACGCCGGGTGCCGGTCTACAGCACCGAAGGCGGCTGGCTGCATCTTGAGTCGGACGCGCTGGTCCGCGAATCGCTCAAGGCCAAGGCAGACGGCTTCCGAGGCGTGAAGATCAAAGTGGGACGACCGACCATAGCCGAGGACATGGCGCGCTTGTCGGCCGTGCGCGAAGCCGTCGGCCCGGCGTTCGAGATCATGACGGACGCGAACCAGTGCTTCACGGTGTCCGAGGCGATCCGGCGAGCCCGGCACTACGAGTCCATCGATATCGCATGGTTCGAAGAACCGCTGCCCGCTGAAGACCTGGGAGGACACGTTCGCCTGAGCGCCAGCACGTCGATCCCGGTGGCGGTGGGCGAATCGATCTACTCGCTGGCGCATTTCCGGGAATACCTTCAGCGTGAGGCCTGCTCGATCGTGCAGGCGGATGTCGCGCGGATCGGCGGCATCACGCCATGGCTGAAAGTGGCGCACCTGGCCGAAAGCTTCAACGTCGCGATCTGCCCGCATTTCCTGATGGAACTTCATGTGTCTTTGACCGCGGCTGTGCCCAATGCGGCCTGGCTGGAATACATCCCCCAGCTCGACCCGATTGCGGGGTCGCGTGTTCGGATCATCGACGGGTTCGCCGTGCCACCGGACACGCCCGGACTTGGCATCGATTGGGATGTGCCGGCGATTGACCGGATGGCGAAGCGGCGGCAGCGGATCGGCGAGGCGTGAGCCGGTCGACAGCTTTCGATGGGATCTGGCCGATCCTCTTTGCGTATTTCGATGCGCGCGGCGAACTGGATCGCGCTGCGTTCGATCGCCAGGTCGATGCGGCGCTGGGCTGGGGAGCGCCCGGCATTGCAGCCCTTGGGCTGGCGACTGAAGTCGGCAAGCTGAGCGACGGGGAGCGTCGACGCATCATCGGCTGGATTGCCCAGCGGGTCCGGGGAGCCGGGCGACCAGTGCCCATCGCCATCACGATTCATGGTGAAACGGCAGCGGCGCAGAACGGGCTGGCTCGATTCGCGGTCGATCAGGGCGCCAGCTGGCTGATATTTCAACCGCCGCCCCTGGCCGCCACAGGCCCCCGGCCGGAAAGCTTCTACCTCGAATTCTTTCGCCAGGCGATGCAAGGGCTCACGGTGCCCACGGGTATCCAGAACGCCCCCGAGTACCTGGGCGTCGGCTTGTCTGCCGCGGGCATTGTCGAGCTCGCTGCCTGCGTTCCGCAGTTCCGGGTCTTGAAGGGCGAAGCGCCCAGCATCGGGATACGGGAGACCATCGACGCCCTGAGAGCCTGCCCCGAAGATCGGCGCCCCGCGGTGCTCAACGGGCGAGGAGGACTCGAGCTGTTCGAAAACCTCGAGGCCGGTTGCGCTGGGCTCATCGTAGCGCCCGACACTGCCGATTGCCAGCACGAGGTCTTCAGCGCCTGGCAACGCGGCGATACCGATCTTGCGATGCGGCGTTATGCTGACGTGCTGCCTGCCATCGTCTTTGCAATGCAGTCGCTGGACACCCTGATCTGCTACGGCAAGCGGGTGGCGGCCCTGCGGCTGGGAATGGAGCTCGACCAGGTGCACGATCGCCAGCCGGCGCTGCGGCCTACCGCCTTCGGTCTTGCGATGGCGAAGCGCCATGCGGATCGGCTCGGTCGTCTGCACGTCTGAGGCGGATGGCAACCGGGCCCGTAAGCAGTGCGGGCCAGACGAATTGAATTTCAACCGATTCCCCAGTGAGGTATCGAGATGTCCAATGTGGTTTCCCTGATCCGGCGTGCGACGCTGCGCTTGAATCCCGCCGACGATGTGGTCATCGCGGCACGCCCGTTGTCCGCGGGCACGCGGGTTGATTCGGAAGGCATCGAATGCCTGGACGCAATTCCGGCGGGTCACAAAGTGGCGGTCAGGGCGATCGCAAAGGGCGCGCCGGTCAAGCGTTACAACCAGATCATCGGCTTTGCAACGCAGGACATCGCCGCAGGGCAGCATGTTCACACCCACAACCTGGCGTTCGAGATGTTCGAGCGGGACTATGCGGTCGGCGTCGACCTGAAGCCCACTGCGCAGCCGACGGACTCTGCCACCTTCATGGGCATCGTCCGGGCTGACGGTCGGGTCGCGACCCGGAATTACATCGGGGTCATCTCGACGGTGAACTGTTCGGCGTCGGTCTCGAAGTATGTGGCGGCGCATTTCACGCCCGAGCGCATGGCCGACTTTCCGAACGTCGACGGTGTCGTCCCGATCACGCATTCTTCCGGATGCGGCATGGCCTCCTCGGGTGACGGCATCGATCTGCTGCGCAAGACCATCGCGGGTTACTGCCGGCATGTGAATTTCGCGGGTGTGGTGATCATTGGACTGGGCTGCGAAGCCAACCAGATGGACGCGCTCTTCCAGGCCGAACAGATGAACGAAGGTTCGCTGCTCAAGCCGCTCGTGATCCAGACCAGCGGTGGCAGCCGCACGACGGTCGAGGCGGGAGTGGCTGCGGTCGCGTCCATGCTGCCGACCGCCAATGCCGTGCATCGTCAGCGCGTATCGGCCAGCCACATCACGATCGGTCTGCAGTGCGGCGGCTCTGACGGCTACTCGGGCATCACAGCCAATCCGGCGCTGGGCGCGGCCTGCGACCTGCTGGTCGCCCATGGCGGCACAGTGATTCTCTCGGAGACACCCGAGATCTATGGCGCCGAACATCTGCTGACCCGGCGCGCAGTGTCCCAGGCCGTGGCGGACAAGCTGATCGCCCGCATTCGCTGGTGGGAGGAATACACCGAGCGCAACGCAGGCAGCATGGACAACAACCCGTCGCCCGGCAACAAGGCCGGCGGCTTGACGACCATCCTCGAGAAGTCGCTTGGGGCGGTGGCAAAAGGCGGAACGACCAATCTCGTCGACGTCGTCGAGTACGCCGACCTCGTGACGGCGAAGGGGTTCGTGTTCATGGACACGCCGGGCTATGACCCGGTGTCGGCGACCGGGCAGGTGGCCGGTGGCGCGAACCTGATCTGCTTCACCACGGGTCGTGGATCGGTTTATGGCTGCAAGCCCTCGCCCTCGATCAAGCTGGCCACCAATACCCCCTTGTACGAGCGCATGACCGAGGACATGGACATCAATTGCGGCGAGATCGTCGATGGAACGGTAAGCGTCCAGGACAAGGGTCGCGAGATCTTCGAATTGATCCTTCAGGTGGCCAGCGGCGCGGCGACCAAGAGCGAAGCGCTGGGCATGGGCAATGACGAGTTCGTGCCGTGGCAACTGGGTGCGGTGATGTGACATGGATCGTTCCGCGGCGAGCGCGTCAGTCGCCCGGCAGCAGCACGCCGCGGAATGGGTCGGTGGCCGGCGTCGAGCCGTGTGTCAGGCCGGCCAGATAGGTGTTCCTGTTGGACTCGCCGGCTTCGGGGCGATAAATCGCCTGGTAAAGGTTTGCCTGTGCGTCGGAATACTGGGCGCTGAACGAGCCCAGACCCAGACGAACGAGTTCGGCGTCCAGAACTGAAACTTTGTCGCGCAGTTCCCGCTCCTTTCGGGCGGAGTACTCGGCAGCGGTTTCAGGCTGGGTCGCGTGCGACAGCAAGGCGGCGTACTGGCTCGCACCGGTGAGCATGAACCGGCGCACGACCGACTCGATCTGGGCGAAGCTGGCGGCGGGGCGCGAACCGAAGTAGCGTTGCAGTACGCCGTAAGTTTCCTGCGCCATGCGCATCGAGCGCTCCTCGTTCCACGGGTAGTCGACAAATCGGCGCACCAGTGAGGCCTGCGGGGCGGCGCTGTTCATCACATCGTAGGTCTGGTCGGGATCGTGTCCGGCAAAGAGATGACCCAAGGTGGCGCCGAAGGGAACGTTGTTGCTGTCGCGATGCGAGAACGTGTCCTCGAAGGTATGAAGAAATTCGCCGAGCAGAAGCACGCGTGCGCATTCCGATGCCACTGACCGCAATGAGGCCTGGTAGAGATTGGT
>DAONCJ010000325.1:0-4848 GCA_035401985.1 Burkholderiaceae bacterium
AGTTGCCGATCAGCTGCAGGCCGACCGGCAGCCCGCCCGCGCCGAAACCGGCCGAGAAGATCACCGAAACCCCGGTGACCGACCAGAATGACACGCCTGACGTGGCCGATCAGGCAACGCCCAAGGTCAGCGACACCGCGCCGCCGACCGATACGCCGCCCGAACCCGAAAAGCCCGCCGCCTCGCCCGAGGACAGCGCGGCCCAGGTCGCGCCCGACGCCAAGCCCACCACCGCGCCGGAACTGGGCTTGAGCAGCCCCGCGACGAGCTTGAGGATGGTGCTCTTGCCGCAGCCGCTGGGGCCGACGAGCGCGACGAAGTCGCCCTGCGCAATCCGCAGGCCGGTCTGCGCCAGCGCGAGCGTGCCGCCACCGTATTGCAGGGTGACCTCGCTGAGTTCGATGAAGGGATCAGCCATGTGCGGCCCCCACGGCGGCGACCCGCACGAGCGCGGCCACCGGCCCGCCACCCGCCGGACCCTGGTGTTCGGCACCGCCCGAGACGTACAGCGCCGTGTGCCCCACCACGCAGGCCAGCACACCCCCTACGGCGGCGCGCGCGTGGCGCGTGGCATTGATGTCGGAGTCGTTCAGCATGGTGTGTCTTTCGCCGCGCACGCGGCCGTCGGGACTGGCCTCGGCCTTGGCCAGCAGGTTGACCAGCCGCTGCTGCAGCCCCGGGCCGTCGGGGTCGAGGTCGAAGTGATCGCGCAGCATGCGGCGCACGCTTGCGGCATCCACCGCATCGCGCATCACCGTGTGACCGATGCGAAACCGCGACGCGGCGCCGGCGGCTTCCCCGAGCACGATGACCACGTTGTGTTCCAGCTCGATGCCCGCCGACGCGGAGGCCCGGGCCGAAAACAGCGACCAGTCCGAAAGCACCGCCGCATTGCCCGCCGCCTCGGCGGGCACCTCGCCCAGAGCCACCGCCACGCCCAGCGCCGAAGCGCCGCGCGAGAAGCCCATCGATTCGTAGGCATCGTGGGTTGCCGGCTCGGCGCCTCGGGACAGTGCCGCCTGCACCTTGGCGGCGGTCAGCAGCGGACATTTGACCTGCACGAAGTGCACATCGGCCCGCTCGGTGATGCCGGCATCGGCCATGGCGGCCAGCGTCGCTGCCGCCGTCGCTTCGATCTGCGCCGCGCGGCCGATCTCCTCGGGCAGGAAATCGCGCGTGTGCGCGATGCCCACCACCAGACGTTTGTCCCGGTGCCCCGCTGCTTCGACCCAGCGCCTTGCGAACACCGTGAAGTGCGGCGAGAGCACCCCTTCGGTGCCGCCCGACATCACCAGGGCGACGCGCCCGGCCACCGTCGCCGGGCTGCACTGCAGATGCGGGCTCAGGAAGTGGCACCAGCTGGTGGCCGCGAAATCGCGCGTGTGGTCGTTGACGCAGCCGTTGCCCTCGGTCTTGCCCATCACGGCCACGATGTCGGCCGCCACCAGGGCGCCTTCATCGATCAGCGCCTGCACACCGCGCAGGTCGCCCGGGCCGCTGCACGGCACGCGCAGCACATCGACCTGCTGCACGAGGCTCATCGCTGCACGCCCTCGGCGGGCAGCGCATTGGGCCGCGCACCGCGCGGCGCATTGACGATGGCGCTGCTGTAATGCTGCGTGTTCAGTGGCCGCGGCGCGGGCATGGCCTGGATGGTCTTGACGCTGCGGCCCCAGCCCACGGAGTCCTCGACCAGCTTGCCGTGCTGCATGACGAAGCGCCCGCGCAGCAGCGTGTGCACCGGGTAACCCTGCACCGCGCGCCCATTCCAGGGCGAGATCTTGCCGAGCGTGTGCAGCCGGCCCTGCGACAGCGTGCCGGTCTGCGCCATGTCGACGAAGGCGATATCGGCGTGCGAGCCGGCAGCGATGACGCCCTTGACGCCATACAGTCCCCAGGCCCTTGCCGGCGCGACGGCGCTCCACTTCACATAGTCCATCAGCGTCGCCCGCTGGCAATTGACCTGCGTGAGCATGAGCGGCATCTGAGTCTCGACGCCGGGAAAGCCGCAGTCGCAGGCCCAGATGCTCTCGCGGGTTTTCTCTTCGGGCGTATGCGGCGCGTGGTCGGTGGCGATCATGTCGATGGTGCCGTCCATCAGCGCATCCCACAGCGGCTGGTTGTGGCGAGCCTCGCGCACCGGCGGGTTCACGCGCAGGATGCCGCCCAGCCGGGCGATGTCGTCGGTGTTGAGCAGCAGATACTGCGGGCAGGTTTCGACCGTCACATCCACGCCGCGGGCCTTGGCGGCGCGCAGCAGGTACAGCGAATCGGCGGCGCTGTGGTGGGCGATATGCACCCGTGCGCCGGTCCATTCGGCCAGCGTCAACACGCGGCCGATGGCCTCGATCTCGGCCACCGCCGGGCGCGCGTCCAGGTGTGCGTGCGCGTCGATGCGGCCGGCGTCCTGCAGCACCTTCTGGCGGCGCGCCATGATGGAGCTGTTCTCGGCATGCACCACCGTGCGGATGCCCAGCGGCGCGAGCTTCTCGAATCCCTCCAGCAGCGCGCCGTCTGAGGGCGCCGGCAGATTGCCGAAGGTGTTGCCGACGAAGGCCTTGAAGCTGGTCGCGCCCGCTTCCAGCAGGTCTTCCAGATGATCCACGGTGTCGTCGCCCAGCAGCGCATGGATGCCGAAGTCGACGTGCGAGCGCTGCGCCGCCTTCAGCTTCATCGCCAGCGCCTCGCGCGTGCCGGTGGGCGGGATCGTGTTGGGCATGTCGAACACCGTCGTCACGCCGCCGCAGACCGCCGCGGCCGAGCCGCTCTGCCAGTTTTCCTTGTGCGGATAGCCCGGATCGCGAAAGTGCACATGGCTGTCGATGGCGCCGGGCAGCAGGTACAGACCATCGGCGCGCATCTCGCGCGCCGATGGCGGCATCACATCGTCGTGGCCGACCGCCACGATGTGTTCGCCGGCAATGGCCACACTGGCCTCGACGATGCGCTCGGGCGAGACGATCCTGCCGCCACGGATGACCAGATCAACGCTCTTCATTCAGTTCTCCGGGTGCAATGGAGCAAGGTTCATCGGGGGTTCACAAACTGGCCCAGCCGCCGTCGACCGGCAGGTCCACGCCGGTGATCTGCCGGCTGACATCGCTGGCCAGAAACAGGCAGGCGTTGGCGACGTCGGCGTCGGTGGACACACGGCGCAGCGCGTAGTCGGCCGCATGGCGCGTCATCGCTTCTTCGAGCGTGATGCCGAGCTTTTTCGCCATGTCGGCGCACACCTTGTCGCGAAAGCGCGGCCCGTCCACCATGCCCGGGGCGACGCAGTTGACGTTGATGTTGAAAGGCCCCGCCTCCAGCGCGAAGCTCTTGGTGATGCCGCGCAGGCCCCATTTGCTGGCCGAGTACGCCATGCGCCCGGCGCGCCCGCGCATGCCGAAAGTGCCGCCCACATTGACCACCTTGCCGGCACGCTGCCCGATCATGGCCGGCAGCACCGCGTGCATCGTGTTGAAGCAGCCCGTCATGTTGAGCTGCACGATTTCGTTGAACTCCTCGACGCTGGTTTCCCAGCCGGTCTTGCCGATGGGGCCGGAGCCGCCGGCCACATTGACCAGGATGTCGATGCGCCCGAAGGCCGCCAGCGCCTGACGGGCCAGCGCTTCGGTCTGGGCGGCATCGGTCAGGTCGCAGGGCACCACGATGGCGGCCACGCCCGCGGCGCGCGCCTCGGCCGCCACCGGTTCGATGGCGGCGGTGTCGCGGCCTGCCAGCACGAGCCTGGCGCCGTGCCTGGCGAAGGCCATCGTCACCGCCCGGCCCATGCCCTTGGCCGGACCGGTGATGACGGCCACCTTGTTTTCGAGTTGCAGATCCACGATCGCGCCCTCAGAGCTTGCTCGCGCGGTCGGCCCGCGGCGGCAGGAAACTGCGGTCGAACACCTCGTCGTTGCTCGGCGTGCGCGGCAGGCCGTTGGCATCCACCACCATCGCGATGGCCCGCTTCAGTCGCGCGGCATCGACGTCGCCGATTCCGATCTTCGCGATCTCGGGGTGGTTCATCTCCTGCTTCAAGGTGGCCATCAGCCGATCCTTTTCAACATCGCGCTTGAGCAGCGGCTCGCGCTTCATCACCGCGTCCATCGCGGCCTCGGGGTTGGCCAGGCTGTCGTTGAGGGCGCGGTTGACGGCCTTCAGGAAGCCGGCAACGGCCTTGGGGTTGTCCTTCACGAAGCCGCGGCTGAAGACGATGGCATTGGAGTACAGATCCATGCCGTAGTCGCCGTAGTTGATGAAGCGCAGGTCCTTGTCGGGATCGATGCCCACCAGCTTCGCGCTGAAGTACACGGTGTTGATGAAGCCGAACACGGCATCCACCTGGCCGCGCAGCAGCATCTGTTCGCGCAGGTTGGGCGCCATGTTGGTGATGTTCACCTTCGCGACGTCGATCCTGGCCACTTTGGCGAAGGCCGGGAAGAGCTTCAGCGCGCCGTCGTTGGCCGGGCCGCCGATGGTCTTGCCCTCCAGGTCCTTGGGTGTCTTGATCGGGCTGTCCTTCTTGACCACGATCGTGAAGGGCGGCGTATTGAAGATCATGTACACGGCCACCGGCGCATCGGCCGGGCGCGTGGCCGCGACGTTGATCAGCGCGTTGATGTCGCCGAAGCCGGCCTGGTAGGCGCCCGCGGCGACCTTGGTGATCGACGCCGACGAGCCTTCGCCCTGGTCGATCTCCACGTCCAGGCCCTCGGCCTTGAAGTAGCCCTTGTCCTGGGCCATGAAGAACCAGGCTTGCGGGCCCTGGTACTTCCAGTTCAGCACCATCTTGATCTTGGTCTGCGCGTGGACCGCCATCGGCAGCGCGGCGAACAGGGTACAGGCGAGCAGCGGCGCCAG
>DAONCJ010000326.1:0-3318 GCA_035401985.1 Burkholderiaceae bacterium
TCGGCGCGCTCACCCCGAACCCGCGCTACGTGGTCCGGCAGCGCGCCCGGTCGTACCGCGTGCAATGGCTCGCCAGTGAGGACCCTTCCATGAGTCGCAAAATCTGGCCGGCCAAAGACCCCGGCGAAACCCTCAATGCCACCTTCGACTTTGCCGCCGGCGTGCCGGCAGGCGTCACGCTGGACAGCGCCACTGTCACCGTGTCGCTCGCCGGCGGTGCCGATGTCGCCGTGGCTGGCGTCCTGGTGGGCGCCCCGGTGATCGACGGCGGCACGGTGCTGCAACGCCTCGCCGCCGGCGCCTCGGGCGCGACCTACACGCTGCGCTGCGTCGCCACGCTCTCCACCGGCAGCGTCCTGGTGCTCGCCGCCACCCTCCCGGTACGCACCGCATGAGCGACTGGGCCGACCTCGCCGCCGATCGCGAAGCCGAATGGCGCGCCGATGCCCTGGCCGAGCACGCCCGCCGTGCCGCGCCGCAGGCCTCGGTGAGCGCGGCCACCTGCGCCGTGTGCGAAGAACCGATTCCCGAGGCGCGCCGCCGCACCCTGCCAGGCGTACAAACCTGCGTCGCGTGTCAAGCCGAGCTTGAACAGGCACTCCAAATGAAAGAGAGGCGGTCATGAACCTGCAAATCGATTTCTGGCAATTGGTGGGGATGCTCGGCGGCGTCATGGCCACGGTGTTCGCCGGCGTCATCGGGCTCGCCCGCTGGCTGGCCGCCGAATACGACAGCCGGCAGGAAATGCGCTTTGCCCAGTTCAAGGCCACCGCCGACGCCGCCAACCGCGCCCATACCGACGCCCTCAGCAAACACATGCAGGACGGCGCGCAGGAAATCGCCCGCATCGCCGAACACGCCGAGCGGCTGGCACGCATTGAAGAAGCGGTGCAGCGCGGCCCGTCGCATGAGGATCTGAAAGGCGTGTATCTGCGCCTGAACGACATCGCCAGCAAGACCGACACCATGCAGGGCCAACTGCAATGGATCGTCGACAGTGTACGCATGATCATCCGCCGGAATGACTGACATGACCGAAGACGACAAGAAGCGCCGCAACTCGCTGCTCTCGACCCTGAATTTTCAGGGGGGGAACAGCGTGGCGCGGGAACTGCGCCACGAGCTGGAGGCCACGCACGGCATCGCCGTGACGCTGGACAAGGTGCGCGCCGACCTGCGCTGGCTGCAGGAGGTGGGCGCCGTCAAATTGAACGGCGACCTGGTGCAGATCACCAGCGAAGGCCGCGACCACGCCACACTGCTGCTGGCGCTGTTCTGATGGCGCACAGCCCCGAGCTGCGCATGCAGCTGCGCGCTGCCTACATCGGCGGCTTGCCGCTCGAACACGCCGCCGAAAAGGTCGGCGTGCCGCACGGCACCGCGCGCAACTGGTACCGCGCCGCGCGCGACAGCGGCGACGACTGGGACCGCTTTCGCGCGGCCAGCCTGATCGTCGCCGGCGGCGGCATCGAGCAGGCGCTCGGCCGCATCATCGCCGCCGGCCTGATGCGCTGCGAAGCGCTGCTCGAAAAAACCGCCGACGCCGAAGACCCCTTCGAGGGCGTCAAGGCCATGGCCACGCTTGGCGACACCATCGCCAAGCTGCGCGCCGCGGCCAAGAGCTTCATGCCCGACATCAGCGAAGCCGCGGTAGCCGCCGACACGCTGCAGGCGCTGGCCCGCTGGACCGGCGACAGCGCACCGGCGCGCGGCATCGTGGCGGCCGACCTGCTCGAAGGCTTTGCCGCGGCGCGCAAGCTGCCGATCGCCGCGTCTTTGGAAGAACTGCGCGCCCGCGCCCGCGCCGCCGGCGCCGTCGACAGCACCCGCGCCGGCGGCCTCTCCGACGACTCCGCCGAGCAGATCCGCAGCAAGATTCTCGGCGTTACATGAGCCCCCCATGAACCTGCCGATTAACGCCACCGCCGAGCCCAGAGAAGCCCGCACGCCGATGGCGCTGCTGCCCTACCAGCAGCGCTGGGCCAAGGATGCGGCGCCGGTCAAGGTGATCGAGAAGAGCCGCCGCATCGGCCTGTCGTGGGGCGAAGCCGCCGACACCGCGCTGCTCGCCGCCAGCGCCAACGGCATGAACGCCTTCTACATCGGCTACATGAAAGAGATGGCGCAGGAGTTCATTCGTGACTGTGCCGACTTTGCCAAGGCCTACTCGCTGGCCGCCGGAGAAATCTCCGAGACCGAGGAAGTCTGGCAGGAAGGCGAAGAGAAGAAGTCGATCTTCATCTACACCCTGCGCTTTCAGTCCGGCTGGCGCATCGAGGCGCTCTCCTCGGCGCCACGCAATCTGCGCGGCAAGCAGGGGCGGGTGATCCTCGACGAGTACGCCTTCCACAGCGACCAGAAGGAACTGCTCAAGGCCGCGCTGGCGCTGCTGATCTGGGGCGGGCAGGTGCATGTGATCTCGACGCACAACGGCACCGACAACCCCTTCAACGCGCTGTGCCTCGACATCCGTGCCGGCAAGAAGCCCTATGCGCTGCACCGCGTGAGCTTCCAGGAAGCCGTCGACGAAGGCCTCTACGAGCGCGTCTGCCTGCGCACCGGCCAGCCGCCGAGCGCCGCCGGCAAAGCGGCGTGGGTGCAGGGCATCTATGATCAGTACGGGGCGGACGCCGAGGAAGAACTCGACTGCGTGCCGAGCAACAGCGGCGGCGCCTGGCTCTCGCGCGCGCTGATCGAGGCGCGCATGGTCGACGCCCCGGTGCTGCGCTGGAAGCCGCCGGCCAAGGATTTCGCCCTCTGGCCCGAGCACCTGCGCAGCGCCGAGATGAAGGACTGGCTGGAGACGCACGCGCGGCCGATCCTCGCCACCCTCGACCCGACCGCGCGCAGCGGCTTCGGCATGGACTTCGGGCGCAGCGGCGACCTCTCGGTGCTGCTCCCGTACCAGATCGGCCAGGCGCTGCGGCGGCACTTTCCCTTTGCCCTGGAGCTGTCCAACTGCCCGTTCGACCAGCAGCGCGAGGCGCTGTACTACATCGGCGAGCGCCTGCCCCGGCTCAGCGCCGGCAAGCTCGACGCGCGCGGCAATGGCCAGTACCTCGCCGAAAAAGCCGTGCAGAAGTGGGGCGCCGGGCGCATCGAGGCGGTGATGCTCAGCCTCGCCTGGTATCGCGACCACAGCGCGCCGTTCAAGGCCGCGCTCGAAGACGGCACGGTCGAGCTGGTGCGCGATGCCGATCACCTCGACGACCTGCGCGCCTTCCAGGTGGTCAAGGGCATCCCCCTGCTGCCCGATACCCGTAGCAAAGGCCAGGACGGCAGCCAGCGCCACGGCGACGCCGGCGTCGCCTACCTGCT
>DAONCJ010000326.1:3418-4840 GCA_035401985.1 Burkholderiaceae bacterium
CGGCCAGCTCGCCGGCCTCAGCCCGGCCCGCGTCGCCGGCACCCTGCGCCGCGCCGACGACGGCGACCTCTGGGCGCAGCATCGGCTGTTCAGCGACCTGGAGGAGCGCGACGCGCACCTCTACGCCGAAATGGGCAAGCGCCGCCGCGCCATCCTCTGTCTCGACTGGACGATCGAGCCGCCGCGCCACGCCAGCGCCGCGGAGAAGGCGCACGCCGAGTGGCTCACCGAGGTGCTCACCGACGCCGCCGACCCCTTCGAGGAGCTGCTCGTCGCCCTGATGGATGGCATCGGCCACGGCTTTGCGCCGGTCGAACTCGAATGGCTGAAGAACGGCGGCGAGCTGCTGCCGGCCTTCCACCCGCGGCCGCAGGAGTGGTTCCGCCTGGACACGTCGCGTCGTGAAATCCGCCTGCGTGACGCCTCCGCCGACGGCGCGCCGCTGCAGCCCTTCGGCTGGGTCCTGCACACCTACGGCAAGGCCAAGACCGGCTACCTCGGCCGCATGGGCCTGCACCGCGTGCTGGTCTGGCCCTTCCTGTACAAGGCCTTCGCCATCGGCGACTTCGCCGAGTTCCTCGAAACCTTCGGCCTGCCGCTGATCACCGGCAAGTACTTCGCCGGCGCCACCGACGACGAAAAGGCCAGCCTGCTGCGTGCCGTCACCGCCCTGGGGCACGACGCCCGCGCCATCATGCCCGCCGAGATGGCGCTGGAGATCCAGTCCGTCAGCTCCGGGCAGGGCTCACCGCACCTGGCGATGGTGGACTGGGCCGAACGCAGCCAGTCGAAAGCGATCCTCGGCCAGACCATGAGCGCCGAGGCCAAGTCGACCGGCATCGGCAGCGGCAACGCCGACCTGCACGACGAAGTGCGGCGCGACATCCTCAAGGCCGACGCGCGCCAGGTCGAAGGCACGATTACCCGCGACCTGCTCTATCCGCTGATCGCGCTCAACCGCGGCGGCATCGACAGCCTCGCCCGCTGCCCGCGCATCGTCTTCGACACCGGTGAAGCCGAGGACCTCGCCAGCTACGCCGAGAGCCTGCCCAAGCTGGTGGCGGCCGGCATGAAGAAGATTCCCGTCAGTTGGGTGCATGAAAAGCTGCGCATCCCCGAAGCCGCCGACGGCGAAGCGACGCTCGGTACCGCCGCACCAGCGGCAGCGGCAGCGGGAGACGGCGGCAAGCCGCCGGGCAGCAAGCCGCCGGGCAGCAAGCCGCCGCCCGGCAAGCTGCCGGGCGCAGCGGGGGCGGTGGTGGATCCCCCCGACCCGCCCGCCCCCGATAGTGGCCCCGCGGCGCTGGCCGCGCTGGCCGCGCAGGCGCGCGCCGAAGCCGAACAGGATGCCCTCGACCAGCTCGCCGAGCTGATGGGCGACGAATGGCGGCCGACCATGGACGGCCTGCTCTCGCCGATCGA
>DAONCJ010000327.1:0-4816 GCA_035401985.1 Burkholderiaceae bacterium
GTCGGCATCACCGCCTGGCGCGCCGAAGACGTGCAGCGCTGGATCGCTGAGCGGGAAGGGGGCGCAGAAGCCCCTGCGTCATGATCGCAGCGGGCTTTCCTCAGCACCGGCGCGTGGCGCTGTGCGCCAGCGCGTCAAAGACCGGACTGGCGCTTGACGGCATCCTCGTGCAGCGACTCGTTCAGCTGGTCCACAACAATGGACCAGGGTGCATCGGCCTTGATCTGGTCCGAGAGAAACTGGCGCTGGCTCTCATTCCAGTATGGGGCGTCCACAAGGCTCACGTCAGCAGGCAACTGGTGTGAACTGATGAACTCGGCAATGGCAGCGTCGCCAGATTCAAGGCCCAACTGAAGAAACAGATTGGTCATTCTGACGACGGCGTTGTTCATTGATCGCTCCGGGAAACTGAGGCAAATGTGGGTCAAGGCCCGGGGCGTGACCCGATGCCAAGGGATTGCGCTGCATTCGCGGATTTCCGCCTGGCCGGCTGTACCGCTCCAGGATGAAGGAGCAGGGATGCGCACAGCGGGAAGGGACGGGACTCGGGTCACGCGTATCGTGCGGCCTGGAAGGCATTATCCGGCGATGCCGGAGAATGCTTGCGATGGATGCAGAAAACCGCGCTGGCGCCCGCAACGGGTTCTGCGTAGTGGACGTTCAGGCGGTCTGGCGCCCATCGCAACGGCTCTCGCTTGGTCTGAGCCTGAAGAACGCGGGTGCGGGAGAGTCGCACGGTGGCGGGCGGTCACCAGTGGCCTTGCAGCGTGAAGCGGCGCGCAAGCCGCCTCGGGCTGCGCGCGCGAGTCATCTCATGGGGCAGTGGCTGACGCCTGCGCCCTGAGCGCATCGGCCGGGGAACTCAGGCATGCCCGGCCCGATGCCGAAATCCCCCGCATTCAGCCCCGATTTCGGCTGGCGCGCTGCAGTGGCGCCGTCCAGCATGTGGTCATGGCCTCATTGACCTGACAAGGAGCTGTTGGCGTGGCTCAGCTGGATTCACCCGACGACAACGAAGACGGCCGACCGCGCACGTCTGCGCTGTCGATCGCGATGCTGCGCGCCGTGCTCGACGGGGAGACCTACGAGGCGGTGGCGCTGGACCACGGGGTGAGCCGCACGGCCGTGGAGCGCAGGATCAAGCAGCTTGCGGTGCAGGTGGCCGCGACGGCCGGGATCGAAGGCCTGAACGCCGATGGCGCGACCTTCGTGAGACGCTTGCGTCTGTACCGGGACGCGATCCTGGGTGCCATCGACTGGCTCAGCGAGATCCATCCCGCACCGCAGCGCTCGGTGCGCATCCTGTCCGACGAGGAAATCGCCGCTGGCGCGCTGCGCATTCGCGGGCGGAGCCAGCAGCCGCTGGAGGACCTGGCGCTGTACCTGGTGCTGCTGGCCACGGCCGCACGTCCGCTGGAGATCGCTCGCCTGGAGGTGCGCGACTACCTGCAGGCCGACGGCGGGGTGCGCCACAACTCCGAGTTCCGGGCCGAGTCCACCATCACGGGACGGTCTCGCCCGCTTTTCTTCCGCAGCAAGCAACTGATCCTGGCGCTGGACGCCTACCTCGCCGAGCGCGCGGCGTCCGCCGGTGCTGACGCCGATCGGGATCGCTATCGCGGTCTCGATCCCAACAGCCGGCTGTTCCTGTCCCAGAGCGGGGACGGCTTCGACATCCGTCCCTATGGGGAAGAGGGGCAGCACCGGTTCCGGTGCCGGGCGATCCAGGAAACCTACCGCAAGCTTTTCCGCTACGCGGAGCTCAAGCAGGTGACCGCGCTCACCGTGCGCCACACTGTGGCCGATCGTCTCTACTCACGCGGCGCGGATGAACTGCAGGTCGGCCTGTTGCTGGGCATCGCGGAAAGGAGTTCGGTGCGCACGCAGTTCCCTCGGCGATTGCCGAGCCTGGATGCCCTGACGGACGACCTGGTGTAGCGATGATGTCCGACGCCAACCTGGATCCAGGGCCGGATGCGCAGCGCTTCGCGATCCGCGGCAAGGTCTGGGAGGCATCCGATCCCGGGCTGCAGGAGGTGCTGGCCCAGATCCACGAGACGGCCGAGCGACCCCGGTGCCTGTGCGTGGCGCGTGGGGTGGAGATGTACGTGGCCCGCCACCAGCGCTACCTGGTCAAGCGCATGCCTGAGACCGGCCGGGACCACCATCCGTCCTGCCCGTCCTTTGAACCGGAGGGGGGCCTGTCAGGACTGGGCGACCTGGTGGGTGAGGCGGTGCTGGAGACACAGCCCGGCCGTGTCGAGCTTCGGGTCGACTTCCCGTGGGCGCGCGTCAACGGCCGGGCGATCGCGCGCGGCGAAGCCCGCGATCCTGGCGAGATCGAGGTCCCACGGCGGCGCATGTCGTTGCGGGCGGTGCTGCACTTCCTGTTCGAGCGCGCCGGGTTCAACCGCTGGACGCCCGCGATGGCAGGGCGCCGCAACCAGGGCGTCCTGCACAAGTACCTGCTCGAAGCCGCACAGGAGATCGAGGTCAAGGGCGCGTCGCTGGCTGAGCGCCTCTACGTGCCGGAGCCCTTCAGCGAAGCCGCGAAGGCCGACATCGCCCGCCGCCGCCGTGACAAGCTGGCGATCCTCCAGCCCCGTGATGGGAGCGCGCCGATGGCGCTGGTGATCGGCGAGTTGAAGGTGGCCGAGCGTGGGGACCACGGCTGCCGGATCTGGGTGCGCCACATGCCCGATGCGCCCTTGCTGATGGAGACGAGGAGCTGGGACCGGCTCGTGCGCACCCAGACGGCGCTGTTCGAGGCCCGCGATGCCGATTCCGGGCACCGGGTGCGGCTGGTGCTGGGCGCGCTGATCCACGCGCGCCGCGAGTTCACCTATGAGATCGACGCAGCCACGGTGATGCTGGTGAACGAGCAGTGGATCCCCGTGGAAGGTGTGCACGAGATCCCACTCATCGGCGCGCTGGTGGCGCAGCAGCGGCGCTTCGCCAAGCCGCTGCGCTACGACGCCCGCAGCGCCGCTCCTTTCCCGAATGCGTTGCTGCTCGACTGTGGTGCCGCGCCCGTCGCCCTGCACATGAGCAGCGATTTCCTTCAGCCCAAGGACCGCGTGCTCAAGGAGAAGGCGGTGCACGCCGCCGGCACGGGGACATGGCTCTGGCATGCCGGCGATCCCATGCCCGAGCTGCCCCCAAGCACCCACGGCGCTTCACGCCCGTAGGATCGCTTGGAGGCGAGGCCGCTCAGGTGGCGGATCCTCGGTGTCGGAACACCGGCAAGCCCCGGATGACGGGCGCTTCGCAGTCGAACTTCAGCCAGATGATCCCGGCTTGCTCGGCTGCCTCGAAGATGGATGCCAGGTCGGCCTCTGCGGGATGCCGGTGGCGCGGTGCCCCGACGTATACAAAGCCGCCGAAGTCCGTCGGATAGGCATTGACGGACAGATCGTCCGCCTGAAGCCGCTCCTGCGTGGCCGGCGTCAGGTGCGACAGGGATAGGGCGACGAGAGATTCGGCCTGCTCTCGCAGGCCCTCGATACAGTCAGTTTCCATGCGGTACTCCTTGTCCGAAGGCTCTGGCCGCGTCGCTGGGCAATGCGGCGCGCCGGCCTTCAGGATTTCTCCCTTCGATTCGGCGTCGAACGGTCGAGCTGTGCCTGATCGTCAGATCAGACCGCGCTCGGCCATCGACAGGAACTGGTTGCCGGCGACCACGAAGTGGTCGATGACACGGACATCCACGAGCATCAAGGCGGACTTGAGCGTGGCGGTGAGGGCTTCGTCCGAGCGACTCGGCTCCGGCTCGCCACTGGGGTGGTTGTGCGCGAATGCCACCGCGGCCGCGTTGCGCGCGAGCTCAGCCTTCACGACCTCTCGAGGATAGACCGTCGTCTGCGCGAGGGTTCCCCGGAACATCACTTCGGCATCCAGCAGCCGGTGCTGCGTGTCGAGGAAGACCACGAGGAAGACCTCGTGGTCGAGCCCCGAGAAGCGCAGCTTGAGCCAGTCGCGCAGGCTCTGCGGCCGATCCATCATGGGTGCTTCGCTGAGGTCTCGCTGCAGGTCGCGCAGCAGCAGCTCCTTTGCAAGGCCCAGCAGCTGGTGCAACTGGCCCTCGCGCGGCTGCAGGCTCTCGGGCGTGCCATCGCGCGCCAGCGGGTATGTGTCTGGCAGTGGGCAAGCCGCGGTACAGAAGAATTGGTCGACCAGAGCCTCGCGGCTCAAAGCGGATAGATTCATGGCGATCTCCATGCTGAAAAATGGTGGAGACGCCTATTCCCACGGGGACGGCGTCCCCGGTGGGAAATGGGTGCACAACGAAAGTCGGCACGGTATTGAAGGCAGGTAACGTCTGCGACGCCGGCAAGTGCCGGGAGAGCCTTTACATAGAAAGGCAACACTTGCAGCAGTGTGATCCACGAAGGCCGTCGCATCAAGCGCATGGCCGTCAGCAACCCGAAAGCGCGCGTCAGGACGGTCGTTTTGCAGTGGCAATTGCTCGGCGTCTGCGCTGAACCGTTGCGCATCGCTGACGCGGGCGCTGGATCGGATCGGAGATGGACATTGCGGTCATCCCGTGCTGTCACTGGAGTGACACTGCAGAAATTTTTTCGCGCCTGCCTCGGTTCTTGAACACAGGGCCTGCGTCTTGCGCCAACATGGCACCCAAGAGGTAGACGCCATGATCCGCCTGGGCCCCCAGATTCGACTCACCCGCAAGGAAATCCAACAGCTCCACTGGCTGACCGACATCGAGCCTGTCGGCATTCGCACGCTCGCTGACCTTGAGGCCTACGTGGCGAAGTGCAAGGCGCACTACTGGGTGTGTCCGAGGACACCCAGTTCCTCC
>DAONCJ010000328.1:0-4803 GCA_035401985.1 Burkholderiaceae bacterium
TGCCGCCGAGGTTCAGCGCCGCGGGTACGCCCTCGTGACCGCCGAGCAGCAGCGGCATGATCGGGGGCACCGGCACGGCGGCACTCATCGCCGCGGCTCCTGGCCATCGACGTGGTCGCTGCCGATTTCGCCGCGGGCACGCAATGCAATGCCCAGCAGCAGCGCCGTCATCGCGAAGCTGATGACGATGGCTGTCAGCACCAGGGCCTGCGGCAGCGGATCGGCGTGGGTGGCCAGCGTGGCGGGTGCGCCCGGCTCGACGATGGGCAGCGCGTTCACGCGGACCCGCCCCATCGCGAAGATGAACAGGTTGACTGCGTAGCTCAGCAGGGTCAGGCCCAGGACGGCGTCGAAAGTGCGAGCGCGCAGCAGCAGCCAGGTGCCACTGCCGGCCAGGGTGCCGATGAACAAGGTGAGCAGCAAAAGCATGGTCAGTCCCTCGCCGCAGCGGCGGGCGGCACAGCTGAACCCGACGGCATCGACAAGCGGGCGATGGCCAGCAGCATCGACATCGTCGCTCCCACGACCACCAGGTAAACACCCAGATCGAAGGCCGAGGCGCTCGCCAGCGGCACGCCGCCAACTCCCGGCAGCCAGGGGTAGTCATATGTGGAAGTGAGAAATGGCGCGATGAACAGCCAACTGGCCAAGCCGGTCGCGGCGGCCAGCGCGAGGCCCCAGCCGATCCAGGCTCTGAAATCGCCGCCCAGCAGCGCGCTGCGTTCGCGCACCCACGCCTGGCCATGCGCGACCTGCATCAGCACCAGGCCGATGGCAAGCACCAGCCCGGCAACGAAGCCGCCGCCCGGCAGGTTGTGGCCGCGCAGGTAGAGGAACACCGAGATCAGCACCACGAACGGCAGCACCAGCCGCGCCACGCGCTGCAGCACCAGCGGATGCGCCTGGCCGGCGGCAGTCAGCGCGGTGACCGGGGGCGGCGCCCATCCGGCGAGCAAGGCGTGCAAGGTCAGCGCCGCTATGCCCAGCACGGTGATCTCGCCCAGCGTGTCGAAACCGCGGTAGTCGACGATGATCACGTTGACGGTGTTGGCGCCGCCGCCCAGCGGCAAGGTGGTGGAGAAGTAGAAGTCGCTGATGCTCTGGCCAGGCCGGGTCAGCACCAGCCACACCAGCGCCGCCACGCCCAGGCCCACCGCCAGCGCGAGCGCAGCGTCAAGCCACTTGCGCCAGCCGGCGCGCCGCTCGGCCGGACTCTCGTCGGGCAGCCATTTCAACGCAAGCATGAGCAGCACCACGCTCACGACCTCCACCAGCAGTTGCGTCAGGGCCAGATCAGGCGCCGACAGGCCGACGAAGACCAGGCACACCATCAGACCGGCCCCGCCCATCATCAGCACAGCCACTACCCGCTGTCGATGCCATCGCGCGGTGCCCAGCGCCGCTGCACTGCCCAGCACGCCGAGCAGCAACGCCATCGGATTCAGACCCTGCAGATGCAGCGCGGCCGGCTTGGCCGAGGCCCCGAAGGACAGCACGAACGGCGCCGCTCCGGCCGCCAGCGCCATCACGAACAGAAGCATCAGGTAGCGCTGCAGGCTTCCGTTCTGCAGCGCATCGACCAGCCCGCGGGCGGCCGACAGTGCGCGGGTCTGCAAGAAGAAGAACAGTTCACGGCCGCCCTTCTCGACCCAGCCGGGCAGGCGCGTGACGCGGTGCAGGTCGATGCCGCGCAGCAGGGCGACATAGATCCCGACACCGGCCACCACGGCGATCGCGCTCATCAGCAGCGCGCCGTTGAAGCCATGCCAGATCGCAAGATGATAGGCCGGCAGCGCTGGCCCGGGTGCGCCAAAGAAGGCGGCCTGCGCCGCCACCGCCACCAGCGGCCCGGCCACCAGCGCGGGCGCAAGACCCACCGCCAGACAAAGCAGCACCAGCAGCGCCACCGGCAGCCGCATGAAGAACGGAGCCTCGTGCGGAACCTTCGGCAGGCCCACCGACTCGCCATTGAAAAAGGTGTCGTGGATGAAGCGCACCGAATAGGCCGCGCTGAAGATCCCGGCCAGCGTGGCCCCGGCGGGCAGCAGCCACTCCATCGCCCAGTGCGACTCCTTGGCGAGCGTCTCGGCGAAGAACATTTCCTTGCTGAGGAAGCCGTTCAGCAAAGGCACTCCGGCCATGCTGAGCGCCGCGACAATGCCCAGGGTTGCGGTAAAGGGCATCACCTTCATCAGGCCATTGATCAGCCGCATGTCGCGCGTGCCGCATTCGTGGTCGACGATGCCGGCGCTCATGAACAGGCCCGCTTTGAATATCGCATGGTTGAAGATGTGGAAGACCCCGGCCACCACTGCGAGCGGCTCGGACAGGCCGAACAGCAGTGTGATCAGACCCAGGTGACTGATGGTGCTGTAGGCCAGCAGGCCCTTGAGGTCATGCTGGAAGATCGCGATGTAGGCGCCCAGCAGCATGGTGGCCAGACCGACACTGGTGACGATCCAGAACCAGGGCTCACTGCCGCCGAGCGCCGGGTAGAGCCGCGCCAGCAGGAACACGCCGCACTTCACCATCGTGGCCGAATGCAGGTAAGCCGACACCGGCGTCGGGGCCGCCATGGCATGCGGCAGCCAGAAGTGAAAGGGGAACTGCGCGCTCTTGGTGAAGGCGCCCAGCAGCACCAGCACCAGCGCCACCTCGTACAGCGCATGGTCGCGGATGAGATCACCCGAGGCGAGCACCACATCGAGTTCGAAGCTGCCGGCAATATGGCCCACCAGCAGCACGCCGGCCAGCAGGCACAAACCACCCGCACCGGTGATGGTCAGCGCCATGCGCGCGCCTTCGCGCGCGTCCCGGCCGACATCGTCCCGTCCATGCCAATAGCCGATGAGCAGGAAGCTGGTCAGGGAGGTGAGCTCCCAGAACACGACCAGCAGGACCAGGTTGTCGGCCAGCACCACGCCCAGCATCGCGCCCATGAACAGCAGCAGGAAGACGAAGAAGCGCCCGCTGGGGCTGTGGGGATCGTCCGGGTCCAGGTACCAGGCCGCATACAGGACCACCAATGCACCGATGCCGCCGACCAGCAGCACGAAGAGCCATGACAACCCGTCCATCCGCAGCCCCAGATCCAGACCGAGCGCGGGCAACCACTCGACGCTGGCGCGCAGCACCTGCCCGCTCAGCACGGCTGGCGCCTCGCGCAGCGCCAGCGCGGTCACGGCCAGCGCCGCGGCACCTGCCACCCCTGCTTGGGCACGGCGCGCGGCCGCCGGCAGGCAGCTCACCAGAACGGCGGCCGACCAGGGCAACAATGCCAGCAGAAACAGGCTCATGAACTCACTGGGCAGAGGCCACAGCCGGGCGACGGATCAGAATCACAACCAGGGTAATCACGGTCAGCGGCACGACAAAGCCCATCATCACGCCCGAGTAGGCAGGCAGCGCGTCGTGCTGCTGCGCGGCCAGGATCAGGTAGGCCACGTAGGCGACGTAGTAGCCGAGGAAGACGCCGCCTTCCCAACGCGCGATTTCGCGTCCAGTCACGAAGACCGGAAGGCAGGCCAGCGCCACTGCCAGCATCACCCAGATGTCGAATGACAGCAGCGATGGTGCCACGACCAGGCCCAGATCGCCCGACACCAGCCCCGACAGACCGAGGCAGCCCAGTATGTTGAAGGTGTTGCTGCCCACCACATTGCCCACCGCGATGTCGCGCTCGCCCTTGAGCGCCGCCGCAAGGCTGGTGGCCACCTCGGGCATGCTGGTGCCGGCAGCGACGATGGTCAGGCCGATGACCAGGTCGCTCACACCCATGGTCTTGGCAAAGCTCACCGCGGCTTGCACCAGCAAGTCCGATCCGAACACCAGGGCTGTCAAGCCGGCCCCGATAAGACCGAGCTGCACCACCCAGTGGCTGTCCCACGCACCGGGCGCAGCGGGCTTCACCTCGTCGGCGAACTCGTCTTTGGCGGCCTGGGTCTCGCGGCGCGACTGCACGATCAGGAAGCCCGTGTACGCCAGCATCAAGGCGAACAGCAGACCGCCGTCGGCCATCGACAGCCGGCCATCCAGTCCCAGCGCGAGCAGCAGAAAGCTGGCCCCCAGGACGATCGGCACCTCCTGGCGAATCAGCTGGATGTTGACCATCAGCGGCGCGATCAGGGCGCTGAGCCCCAGGACGAACAGCACGTTGAATATGTTGCTGCCCACCACATTGCCAAAGGCGAGATCCGTCTTGCCGTCGAGCACGGCGCCGACACTGACCGCCACTTCCGGCGCACTGGTGCCGAACGCAACGATGGTCAGCCCGACGACCAGCGGGCTGATGCCCAAGGACAGCGCCAGCCTAGACGCCCCGCGGACCAGGGCGTTGGCACCGGCGACCAGCAGGATCAGGCCGGCGAAGAATGTCAGAAGGCTCATGATGATTGGCTCTGATGATCGACTCTCAGTACAACACGCGCAGGGCGTCGACGGTGATGCGGACGAAACTATGCCGCAGCTTCTCATTCGAGAAAACCAACATTAATCGAACTTGAATATCGCATTTTCCGAACTGATGACTGCCCACGGACCTGCCATCAGCTCCCTTGATGCCGACATACAGCGGTCTCGAATGCGGCGTTGCCGGTCCGCAGCAAAAGTGCTAGTGTTTTTTGTCGTCCGCGACTGCAGTTCTTCGGAGGCACGGCGGGACACACCCATCACCCAGGAATCGCAATCACATGACAAACAACACCCGCGGCAAACCCGTCGCCGTGATCGTCGGCGCCACGTCCAAGTGGCAATCGGATGGCCGCAACACGAAGCTGTTCCACGGCAAGGAGCTCGATGACAGTC
>DAONCJ010000329.1:0-4801 GCA_035401985.1 Burkholderiaceae bacterium
GTCCGGACGCCGCCCTCCCCGCGACGCAATGGTCGCGACGCTGACAGGGCTCGGGCTCGGCGGGGTGCTCACCGCGCTGCCCCCGACGATGTCGGGCGGCGAGCAGCAGCGGGTGGCGCTGGCCCGCGCCTTTGCGGCCTCGCCGCCACTGCTGTTTGCCGATGAGCCGACGGGCAGTCTGGACGCCGCCACCGGCGAGCGGGTGATCGAGCTTCTGTTCGAGCTGAACCGCGAGGCCGGCGCCACGCTGGTGCTCGTCACCCATGATGAAAACCTGGCCTCGCGCTGCCAGCAGCGCATCACGCTGAAGGCGGGGCGGCTTCAGCCCGCCTGAGCGGGCGGCGGCTCGTTCTGACCAGGCGCCATGTCGGCTTAACCAGGCGCCCCGTCAGCGTGACCAGGTGCCCCATCAGCGTGACCAGGCGCCGCGTCCGCGTCCGCCAGCGCAGCGCCAATGCGCTCGATCCACGCACGTGTCGCGGGATCGTCGACACTCGCGGGCACTCCGGCCCCGGCGCGACGCTGCGACAAGGCCTGCTCGATTGGACCGGCCATCAGCTTGCCGAGCTCGACACCCCACTGATCGAAGGGGTTGATGCCCCAGAGCCATGCCAGTGCAACCGTCTTGTGCTCGTACAGCGCGATCAGGGCGCCCAGCGAATGCGGCGTCAGGCGGCCGAGCAGCACGGTGGTCGACGGGCGATCGCCCGGATGCACCTGATGACCCGCCTCGCTTTCGGCCTTCTCGGCAGGCACGCCACGGGCGCGCAATGCGGCGATCACCTCATCGCGGCTGCGTCCGTGCATCAGCGCCTGCGCCTGCGCGATCGCATTGGCCAGCAGCGCCTCGTCGCGCCGCTGCGGATCGGATTCGTCAGGCAGGGCGAGCACGAACTCGACCGGATGCGCATCGGTGCCCTGATGAAGCGCCTGGAAGAACGAATGCTGGGCATCGGTGCCCGCCGCGCCCCAGGTGACGGTGACGGTGCGCCAGGGCAGGGGCCGGCCCTGGGCATCGACCGACTTGCCATCGCTTTCCATCTGCAGCTGCTGCAGATAGCTGGGCAGGCGCTTGAGCGGATCGCAGTATGGCGCAACGACGTCGGTGGCGCCCGGTGACACGAGCCGGTTCCACAGTGCGGTGACGGCCAGCATCAGCGGCACGTTGCGTGCGGCCGGCGCGTCGGCGAAGTGGCGGTCCATCGCATGCGCGCCGGCGAGCATTTCGCCAAACGCCTGCGGACCGATCGCGAGCATCAGCGGCAGGCCGATGGCCGACCATAGCGAATAGCGCCCACCCACCCAGTCCCAGAACGGAAACAGCGTTGTGTCGCCGATGCCGCTGGCGCGCGCCAGATCGGGCGCCGCGGTGACGCCGGCAAGGTGCCGGCCCAGACCCGACTCGCTGATGCCGGCGTCGCGCAGCCACTGCAGCAGCGCCTCCATGTTGCGGGCCGTCTCGAGCGTGCGCCATGATTTCGAGGCGACGATGACCAGGGTGCGGTCGGGGTCGAGCTGGCCGCGCAGCGCCGACCAGGCGGCCGGATCGACGTTCGACAGGAAATGCACGCGCAAGCCCGGGTCCGCGAAGCGGCCGAGGGCTTCGCAGGCCATCTGCGGTCCAAGGTGCGAGCCGCCGATGCCGACGTTGACCACATCGGTCAGCCGCTGGCCGCGTTCGCCGGTCCATGCGCCACTGCGCACCGCCTGCGCGAATTCGCTCATGCGCTTCAGACACGCGGCGACCTCGGGCGGCTGGCCACCGCCGGCGGGAGCGCGCAGGGCGGTGTGCCAGGCGCGACGCCCCTCGGTCGGGTTGACGATGTCGCCGCGCATCATGGCTTCGGCCTGGCCCGCGATGTCCGCGTCGAGGGCATACGCCAGCAGGGCATCACGGTGCGCCAGCGACAGCCGCTGCCGGCTCACATCGACAGTGATGCCCGCAGCCTGAAGGGTCAGCTCGTCGATGCGTCGCGGTTCATCCGCGAACAGCTGCTTGAGCGAAGTCCCGCGGGCCTGCCCGGCGAGGTGATCGAGGTCGCGCATCGCGCGATGGCGGTCTGTTGTATTCATGCATACGTTATACCGCGAGGCCCGGCCCTGGGCAAAAGGGCCAGGCAAGCGGCAGCAGCTCGGCCAGACGGGCGGCATTCAGCCCGGCGCCATGCGGATGTGCGCCGTGCCACAGGTCGCCCGCGCGGCCGTGCAGCCATACGCCCAGGCAGGCAGCGACCCAGGGGTCGTAGCCCTGCGCCAGCAAACTGGCAAGCACGCCGGCCAGGATATCTCCCGTGCCGCCAGCGGCCAGCGCCGACGACCCGGTCGGGTTGATCGCCCAGCGCCCCTGAGGGTCGGCGATCACGGTGCCCGCGCCCTTCAGCGCCACGATGGCGTGGGTGCGGGCGGCCAGCCGGCAGGCGCTGGCGATCCGGTCGGACTGCACGGCAGGCGTATCGGTGCCCAGGAGCCGGGCGGCTTCCAGCGGATGCGGGCTGAGGATGGCCGGACCGGTGCGCCGGGCCAGCGCATCGACGAGCGCGGGCTCGATCGCCAGCAGATTCAGGGCGTCGGCGTCGATCACGCAGGGCCGATCGTCGCCGATCACCGAACAAAGCCGATCGCGCGCCGCAGCACCGGTGCCCAGACCGCAGCCGATGGCATGCACCCCGGCCTCGACCCGGCTGCCGACGAAAGGCTGGGTCATGAGTTGCGGATATGCCGGATCGAAAACTTCGCCGTCGGGGCTGGCGATCGAGACCTTGCCGGCGCCGGCCGCCTGCGCGGCGAGCGCCGCCAGATAGGCCGCGCCGCGAGTGCCGGCTGCGCCGCCCAGCACCAGGACGCTGCCGAAGCTGCCCTTGTGGGCGCTGGCGAGACGGGGCAGGGTCTGGCGGGCGATCCACTCGGTGGACAGCCGTTCGCCGTGCTGCTGCGGGCCTTCGCCGGCGGCGGGCCCGGGCGGCATGGCGCTGCCCGCCGCCTCGACCCTGGCTTTGACCTCGCCCCCGAGTCCGATGTCGTCGAGCAGAACAGCGCCGGCCAGTTCAGGGCCGAGACCGGTGTACAGGCCCGGCTTGTCGGCAATGAAGGTGACGCTCCATCGTGCCCGCATGGCCGGCCCCGGCGGCTCGCCGCAAGGCTGTCCACGATCGGCGTCCAGTCCCGAGGGCAGGTCGACCGCCACGACCGGCGCGCCGGATCGGTTCACACGCTCGACCAGCTCGGCGGCAGGGCCGCTCAGCGCACGGGTCAGCCCGATGCCGAACAGCCCGTCAATCACCAGCGGACCGTCGGGCGAGCCCTCGGCGAGCGCCGCGGACAGTGCAGCGAGGTTCTCGAACCGGCCGCCACGGGCCAGCCATTGCCGATGCACCCGCAGGGCATCCTCGGCCGTGGGCGGATGCTCGGACAGCGCGCGGCAGGTGACGGCGAACCCCAGTTCATGCAGCCGCATGGCGGCGGTCAGCGCGTCGCCGCCGTTGTTGCCCGGCCCGACGAGCACTTCGATGGGCCGACCACGCGGCTGGTCGCGGGCCAGCAGCGCGACGTGCCGGGCGAGCGCGGCTCCAGCCCGCGCCATCAGGGTGCCGGGCGGCAGGGCGGCCAGTGCCTGGCGCTCGATGGCGCGCAGTGCGTCGGTCAGCAGCAGGGCTGCGTTCATGATGACTGACGATAGCGCTGCAGCGTGAGTCCGTCGAGATCGATCTGCGGTGTATTTCCGGCGATCAGGTCGGCCAGCACCCGGGCGCTGCCGCAGGCCATGGCCCAGCCGGTGGAGCCATGCCCCAGGTTCAGGAACAGGCCGGGCAGGGCGGTCGGGCCCAGCAGCGGCGGTCCGTCCGGCAGCATCGGCCGGGCCCCAACCCAATATTGCGCCTCCGACCAGCGGGCCGCCGCCGGGAACCAGTCGCCGGCCACCTTGATCAGGGTGCGCAGGGGCGCTTCCCGCAGATCCAGTGCACGATCGCTGATCTCGGCCGTGCCAGCGATCCGCAGCCGATTGCCGAAGGGCGTGATGGCGGTCTTGTACGCCTCGTCCATCAGCGCCCGCGTGGGCCCGATGGCGTCGGGCTTCAGGGTGACCGTGGCGGCATAGCCCTTGACCGGCCAGATCGGCACGCGCACGCCCACGGGATCGAGCAGCGCGACGCTGTCGGCCCCGGCGCACACGATCACCGCATCGGCCCGATGAAGATCGCGCCCGATCTGCACGCCGATCACCCGGCCGCCTTCGACCACCAGCGAGCGCACCGTGGCGTCGAGTCGGAAGCGCGCGCCCAGTGCCTCGGCATCGCGGCGCAAGGCCGCGGCAAACACAGGGCAGTTGCCCGATTCGTCCTCGGGCAGGTGCAGCCCGCCGGCCAGCGGGGTGAGCGGCGAGAGTCCGGGCTCGAGGGTTCGGCAGGCCTGCGCATCGAGCATCTCGCAAGGCACGCCGTTCTCTTCGAGCAGCGCCCGCGCCGGTCCGACCATCGCCAGGTCGCGCTCGCTGCGCAGCAGTTGAAGGTAACCCTGCGATCGCTCGTACTGCATGCCGTGGCGCTCGCGCAGTACATGCAGCCGGTCACGGCTGTAGAAGGCCAGCCGCTGCATGCGCAGCTTGTTCGTGCGCCAGCGGTCGGCGCGGCATTCACCCAGCCAGGCCACCAGCCAGCGCCACAGGCGCGGACTCAGGCTCGGCCGGAACACCAGAGGCGCATTCGGCTTGAACAGATACGACAGCAGCTTGCCCGGCATGCCGGGCGCGGCCCAGGGCGTGACATAGCCCGGCGCGATGACGCCGGCATTGCCGAAGCTGGTT
>DAONCJ010000330.1:0-4793 GCA_035401985.1 Burkholderiaceae bacterium
TGTGGCGACCCAGCGAGACCCGCCCGAAGCCACCCTCGAGACCGACAAACGAGTTGCGCGCAAAGGCCGGATCGCCGTTGAACCGGCCCAGCTCGCCGGTGTCATTGCGCATGAAGGACTCGAAGGCGAAGACGGCCTTGAGACCGCCGCCCAGGTCCTCGCTGCCGCCGAAGCCCCAGTAGGAGGTGGTCATCCCACCGGCGTCCACCTTGTTCACCGAGGTCGAGCTGCCCGGCACCGTGGTCTTCACATTGCCGACAAATGCATCGGCCAGGCCGTACAGGTTGACGACGGTCTGAGCCTGGGCGCTGCCCAGGGACAAGGCCGCCAGGGCGGCGGCTGCAGCAGTCTTTTTCATCACGGACGGATCCTGAGGGAAGGCGCCCGACCAGCGGGCGAAGCGCCAACAATACGGGATACAAGTCTGTGTTCGAAGCTCCGCGAACGCGTTTGCGGCACCGCAGCAACACTGCGCATCGCCTGCCCGAAAGTGGCGCAGCCCGCGCGTGATGACGGTGCGTCGGCCGCGCCGTCCGGGTGCGTCAATGCACCGAAAGCATGCCTTCGATGACCTCCTGCACGCGCAATGCCAGCGCCGCGTCGGGCAGCGGGTGCGGCAGTCCGCGGCCGAAGCGCTCAAGGTTGCGCAACTGCATCTGGTAGGCCGCCACCCGCTGATCGGGGAACGGCGCGCTCGGCACGTCGACGGCGCGCCATGGCTGCCCGTCGCTCTCGGCGACGTCATACCAGTTGCTCAGCCGAATGGCTTTGCGGGTGCCGCGCACCGTGTAGAGGACCTCGTCGGGACCGGTCCCACCGGCGCTGGCGGACACAGTGAGCGGAATTCCCGCGCAGTTCAGCGTGGCGCTGACAGCCTGTTCGCACAGTGCGGGATCGGCGGGCCACGACACCTGCGAGCCGATCAGCCGGCAGTCGCCGAAAAGGCGGATCGACAGATACACGAAGTGCGAGAGCACCTCGCGCACGAACCCGCCCTGCTCGCGCATCCGCAGCCACTGCGCATTGGCCTGCCAGTCGCGCGGCCAGCGCGAGAAGAACAGATGCACCTCGATGCCGAGCACCTCGCCGAGATCGCCGCTGCTCAACCGCTGTTGAAGATGATCGGCGCTCGGGGCACTGGCGTAGACGAAATTCACTGCGTTGGGCGTTGCCTGCGCAGCCAGTTCGCCGACCAGACGCCGGGCCTCGTCCATCTGCGCTGTCAGCGGCTTTTCGCAGAACACGCGCCGGCCTTGCGCCGCCGCCATCAGGCAGTACTGCCGATGGAAGGCAGGCGGCGTGCCGATGTAGACCACATCGACGCCCGCTTGTGCGATCAGGCTCTGCGGGTCGGCTGCCATCGGTGTGCCGGGGAAGTCGACCTGTGCGCGCTGGCAGGCCGCCTCATCGATGTCCCAGGCGCCCACCACGCGCAAGCCGGGTACCAGCGCCGCCTGCTCGAGCATCCGCCGCCCGATGACGCCAAGGCCGATCACCGCGATGCCGACCGGCGAATCGCCTGCGCTCATGTCAGGCCAGCCATGCGCGGGCATTGCGGAACATCCGCATCCAGGGCGAGTCTTCGCCCTCGGCCGGATCGCGCCAGCTCATCTGCACGGTGCGAAAGACGCGCTCGGGATGCGGCATCAGGATCGTCGAGCGGCCATCACGCGTCGTGAACCCGGTGAGCCCTGCCGGGGACCCGTTGGGATTGGCCGGATAGCGCAGGGCCGGGCTGCCGTCGTTCTCGATGAAGGCCAGCGCGGCAATCGCATCGTCGCGCTGTCGCTCGCTGTCGAACTCGGCCTGCCCTTCGCCATGGGCGACGACGATCGGTATCCGCGAGCCGGCCATGCCGGCCAGCAGGATCGATGGCGAGGGCAGCACCTCGGCCTGCACCAGCCGGGCCTCGTACTGTTCGGAGCGATTGCGAAGGAAGCGCGGCCAGTGTTCTGCCCCCGGAATGAGCGCCTTCAGCACCGACATCATCTGGCAGCCGTTGCACACCCCCAGGCTGAAGGTGTCTTCCCGCTGGAAGAACTGGGCGAACTCGGCGGCCAGTTCGGCGTTGAACAGGATGGAGCGCGCCCACCCTGCTCCGGCACCGAGCACGTCGCCATACGAGAAGCCACCGCAGGCCACGACGCCCTTGAAATCGCGCAGCAGATGACGACGCGCGAAGAGATCGGTCATGTGCACGTCGTAGGCGTCGAAGCCGGCGCGATCGAAGGCGGCCGCCATCTCCACCTGGCTGTTGACCCCCTGCTCGCGCAGGATGGCCACCTTCGGGCGCACACCGGTCGCGATGAACGGCGCGGCAACGTCGAGCGCCGGATCGAAGGTCAGCCGCAGGCCAAGCCCCGGGTCGTCGGGCTCCTGGATGCGCGCGAATTCTTCGGCGGCGCACTGCGGGTTGTCGCGCAGCGCCGCGATCCGGTAACTGGTCTCGGCCCAGCAGGCCTGCAGTTCAGCCCTCGGTTCGCTGTAGATGCAGCGTCCGTCACGATAGAACTCGATCAGGTCGCGCGTCTGCGGTTTGCCGATGACATGCGAATGCTGCGACAGACCGTGCGAGCGCAGCACGCCGAGAACCGCATCGCGGTCATCGGCGGCCACCTGGATGACCACACCGAGTTCTTCGTTGAACAGGGCCTTCAGCGTCAGTTCGTTGCGCTGCACGGCGACCTGCTCGGGGCGGATCTTGAAGTCGCCCCAGTCGGATGAATGCGGATCGATGGTCAGCAGATCGATATTGATCGCGACGCCGCAGTGGCCCGCAAAGGCCATCTCGCACAGCGTGGCGTACAGGCCGCCATCGGACCTGTCATGACAGGCCAGCAGCCGGCCTTCGGCGCACAAGGTGCCGAGCGCGCGCACCAGACTGCCGAGCAGGGCCGGCGCATCGAGGTCGGGCGCGGCGTCGCCGATCTGCTGCGTGACCTGCGCCAGCGCGCTGGCGCCCATCCTTTGGCGCCCCTGACCCAGGTCGATCAGGATCAGCGCGGTGGCGCCGTCAGCACGCAATTGCGGCGTGACGACGCGCCGCACATCGGCGATCGGCGCAAAGCCGGTGACGATCAGCGAGGTCGGGGCCGTCACGCGCTTCTCGGTGGCGGTCGCATCTTCGCGCCAGACGGTGCGCATCGACAGGGAGTCCTTGCCGACCGGGATGGCGATGCGCAGCTCGCGGCACAGTGCCGCGCAGGCCTCGACGGCATCGAACAGATCGGCGTCCTCGGCCGGATCGCCGCAGGCGGCCATCCAGTTGGCCGACAGCTTGATGCGCGACACGTCGTCGATGCCCGACCCGAGCAGATTGGTGACCGCCTCGCCGACAGCCATCCGCGATGCCGCCCGCGAATCGATGATCGCCAGCGGCGTGCGCTCGCCAAGCGACAGCGCCTCGCCGGCATAGCCTTCGTAGTCTTTCAGACCGACCGCGCAGTCGGCCACCGGCACCTGCCACGGTCCGACCATCGGGTCGCGCGAGCACAACCCGCCGACCGAGCGGTCACCGATCGTGATCAGGAAGGCCTTGCTCGCCACCGCCGGCAGACGCAGCACCTGGCGGGCGACCGTTTTGAGGTCGAGGCCGACGCAGTCGACCGCGGGCAGTGCACGGGCACGGCGCCGGCCTTCGCGATGCATGCGCGGCGGCTTGCCCAGCAGCACCTCGATCGGCATGTCGACGGGGCGACTGCCATCGGGCGCCTGCAGGATCAGCTGACCGTCGACCGTGACCGTGCCCACCACCGCGTACGGACAGCGCTCGCGCTCGCAGATGGCATCGAAGAGTCCGCGCTCGCCCGGTGCGATGCTGAGCACGTAGCGTTCCTGCGATTCGTTGCACCAGATCTCGGCCGGCGACAGGCCGGTTTCCTCGAGCGGCACACGGGCCAGCTCGAACAGCGCCGAGCGGCCGGAGCCGTGGACCAGCTCAGGGAAAGCGTTGGACAGGCCCCCTGCCCCGACGTCGTGCAGCGACAGGATCGGATTGGCATCGCCCATGGCCCAGCAGCGGTCCAGCACCTCCTGTGCGCGGCGCTGGATTTCGGGGTTGCCTCGCTGCACCGAATCGAAATCGAGCTCGGTCGTGTTGGTGCCCGCGCCCATGCTGGAGGCCGCGCCGCCACCCAGACCGATGCGCATGCCTGGCCCGCCCAGTTGGACGAGCAGCGAGCCTTCGGGCAGGTCGTGCTTGCCGACGTGGCGCGCATCGATGTCGCCGACGCCGCCGGCGATCATGATGGGCTTGTGATAACCGCGCACCTGGCCACCGACGTTGACTTCGAGCGTGCGGAAGTAGCCCAGCAGGCTGGGGCGGCCGAACTCGTTGTTGAACGAGGCAGCCCCGATCGGTCCGTCGACCATGATCGACAGTGGCGTGGCGATGCGCTCGGGAGCACCGTAGGGCGTTGCGTCGGCCGTCGCCGGCTGCAGCGGCATGGTGACGTCATGTGCGTTTTCCCAGGGTTGTTCGAAACCGGGTATCCGCAGATTCGACACGGTGAATCCCGTCAGGCCGAAGCGCGGCTTCGAACCGCGCCCGGTTGCGCCCTCGTCCCGGATCTCGCCGCCCGATCCGGTGGCTGCTCCGGGAAACGGCGAGATGGCCGTGGGGTGATTGTGCGTCTCGACCTTGAGCAGACTGTGCAGCAGCACCGGCTCAGCCCGATACAGCCCGTTGGTGTGCTGCTGACGGGCATGGAAGCGCTGTGCCGGAACCCCTTCGAGCACGGCCGCGTTGTCGGAATAGGCGACGATGGTGCCGGCCGGATTCGCTGCGTGGGTGC
>DAONCJ010000331.1:0-4785 GCA_035401985.1 Burkholderiaceae bacterium
GGCGGGATGCCCGGCGTGACGGTCGATCCGGCGGAGATCCCGTATCTCAGCATCACCCAAGACGGACGATGGGCGCTGGCCTGGGTCATCAATGGCGTGCAGCGCGAAATTCGCATGTTCGCCGCGCCCGCCATGCCGGCCGGCCGGCGAGGTCTCGCGCGCCGACTACTTCGACGACACGCTTTACCTGATCAGCCATCGGCAGGCGCCGCGCTCGAAGGTGCTGGCGCTCGATCTGCGGGCCGGCACGATGGCCACGGCACGCGAGGTGCTCGGCCAGTCCGAGCGGGTGATCACCGGGCTCGGCTCGGCAAGCGACGCGCTCTACGTCGAGGCGCGCGCCGGCAACGTCAAGGAGCTGCTGCGACTGCCGTACCGCGACGCCAGCCTGCAGACGATCAGGCTGCCGATCCAGGGCGCCTTCACCCTGTCGCCCGACGAGGGGGGCAGCGCCACCGATCCGCGGCTGCCGGGCGCCGTGATCGAGCTGCAGGGCTGGACCCAGGCGCGCCAGATCTACGAGGTGCGCCCCGACGGGTCGGTGGCCAACACCGGATTGCAGCCGAAGGGGCCCTACGACACGCTGCCCGATGTGGTGACCACCGAGGTGCAGGTGCCCGGCCATGACGGGCAGCTGGTGCCGATGTCGATCATCCACCGGCGCGACATGCCGCTGGACGGCAACCGGCCGACGCTGCTGCAGGGCTATGCGGCCTACGGCAACACCGAGGAGCCCTACTACTCGGTGTTCCGGATGGCATGGCTGCAGGCCGGCGGCGTGCACGCGATCGCGAATCCGCGCGGGTCGGGCGTGTACGGCGAGCAGTGGTACAAGGACGGCCACCGGGCCACCAAGCCGAACTCCTGGAAGGACTTCATCGCCTGCGCTGAATATCTGGTCGCCAAGGGCTACACCCGGCCTGCGCGGCTGGGCATCCTGGGCGGCTCGGCCGGCGGCATTCTGGTGGGACGTGCGATGACCGAGCGACCCGACCTGTTCGCGGCCGTGGTCTCGTCCGTGGGCGCACTCGACATGGTGCGCGCCGAGGACACTCCGAACGGGGTGCCGAACATCCCCGAGTTCGGCAGCAAGCGCACCGAGCCCGGATTTCGGGCCCTGCTGGCGATGAGCACCTACCATCAGATCCGCGACGGCACGGCCTACCCTGCCGTGATGCTGACGCACGGGGTCAACGATCCGCGGGTCGAGGTCTGGCACTCGACCAAGACAGCGGCCCGGCTGATGGCCGCGACCAGCAGCGATCGCCCGATCCTGCTGCGTCTGGACTTCGACGCCGGCCACGGCATCGGCAGCACCAAGCAGCAGGACGAGCAGGAGCGCGCCGACATGATCGTGTTTCTGCTATGGCAACTGGGTGAACCGGGGTATGCGCCGACGCCCTAGGGGCGAAGGCGCCCGGTTCAGGGAATGGCGGTCAGCTTCGCCACCGACAGCGCGAGCCACTTGACGCCTTCGCGCCCGAAGTTGATCTGGGCGCGCGCGTCCTGGCCATGCCCCTCGAGATTGACGATCACGCCTTCACCGAAGCGGGCGTGGGCGACACTCTGGCCGACGCGCCAGGCCAGCCCGCGATCGAACTGCTGGGCGGCACGCTGGGCATGGGCATCGGGTCGCCCACCGTCGGCATCGCGCGCCAGCCCGAGCGCTTCGCGTCGGCCCGCGCCCTGGCCGCTGCGGCCCTCCCAGCCACCGCCATGGCCCTCGTGCCAGCCGCCAGAGGATGCGCGAAGCTGCACCCGCGGGGTGAGCCATTTGAGCGCGTCCTGCGGAAGCTCTTCGAGGAAGCGCGAACGCAGGTTGTAGCGGGTCTGGCCGTGGAGCATGCGCGTCTGGGTGAACGACAGGTACAGGCGCTGACGGGCACGGGTGATCGCCACGTACATCAGCCGGCGTTCTTCCTCGAGGCCGTCGGCCTCGGTCACCGAATTTTCGTGCGGGAACAAGCCTTCTTCGAGGCCGGTGATGAACACCGCATCGAACTCGAGCCCCTTGGCCGAGTGCACCGTCATCAGCTGCACCGCGTCGCTGCCCTCGCCGGCCTGGTTCTCGCCCGCCTCCAGCGACGCATGGGACAGGAAGGACGCCAGCGGAGTGATGTTGACCGCACCCGGGGCCGCGACGTCGAGCACCGTGGCATCGCCGGCCGCCGCCGCAGCGCCCGCCGCCGCAGCCGAGGCCGGGGCATCGGCGACCGACACGCCCATCGAGGCCGGCACGTCCTGGCCGATCCCCTCTTCGGCGAGGAAGGCCGCGGCCGCGGTGACCAGCTCACGCAGGTTCTCGATCCGCTCCTGACCTTCCTTCTCGGCCTGGAAGTGAGCGATCAGACCGCTGCGCTCGATGACATGTTCGACCGATTCGGTGAGGGTCATCTCGCGCGATTCGCGGCCCAGCGCCTCGATCAGCCGCGTGAAGGCCGCGAGCTTCACGGCCGGGCCGCCCGAGAGCGTGGCGACCGCCTGGAACAGGCTGATGCCGGCGCGCCGGGCGGCATCCTGCAGCGCCTCGATCGAACGGGCGCCGATGCCGCGCGCGGGGAAATTGACGACCCGCAGGAACGCACCGTCGTCGTCAGGATTCTCGATCAGCCGCAGGTAGGCCAGCGCGTGCTTGATTTCGGCCCGTTCGAAAAACCGCAGTCCGCCATAGACGCGGTACGGCACGCCGGCCGAGAACAGCGCGTGCTCAATGACCCGCGACTGTGCATTGGACCGGTAGAGCACCGCGACATCGGCGCGCGCCCAGCCATCGGCAATCAGCCCGCGCAGCTCTTCGAGCAGCCACTGGGCTTCCTGGCCGTCGGTCATGGCCTCGTAGACGCGGACCGGCTCACCCTCGCCGGCCTCGGTCCAGAGCTCCTTGCCCAGGCGGCGCGCGTTGTGCTTGATCAGCCCATTGGCGCAATTGAGGATGTGCGCGTGCGAGCGGTAATTCTGCTCGAGCTTGATCAGGTTGGGCACCTGGAACTCGCGTTCGAAGGCGGCCATGTTGCCGACGTTGGCGCCACGAAATGCGTAGATGCTCTGGTCGTCGTCGCCGACGGCGAACACCGAAGCGCCACCGCCGGCCAGCAGCTTGAGCCACCGGTACTGCAGCGTGTTGGTGTCCTGGAACTCGTCGACCAGGATGTGCGAGAAGCGCCGCTGGTAATGCTCGCGCAGCAGCTGCCCGCGCTGCAGCAGCTCGTAGCTGCGCAGCAGCAGTTCGGCGAAGTCGACCACACCCTCGCGCTGGCATTGGTCGTCATAGGCCGCGTACAGCTCGACGCAGCGCCGCGAGTAGTCGTCGTAGGCCTCGACCTCGCCGGGACGCTGGCCCTCTTCCTTGGCGTGATTGATGAAGTTGGCGGTGTTGCGCGGCGGGAACTTCTCGTCGTCGACATTGAGCGACTTCAGCAGCCGCTTGATCGCGGCCAGCTGGTCCTGCGAATCGAGGATCTGGAAGGTGTGCGGCAGGCCGGCGTCGCGATGGTGGGCACGCAGCATGCGATTGCACAGGCCGTGGAAGGTGCCGATCCACAGACCGCGCGTGACGATCGGCAGCATCGCGGACAGCCGCGTGAGCATCTCGCGGGCCGCCTTGTTGGTGAATGTGACGGCGAGCACGCCCTGTGGACTGACCTGGCGGGTCTGGATGAGCCAGGCCATCCGGGTGGTCAGGACACGGGTCTTGCCGCTGCCGGCACCGGCCAGGATCAGCGCGTGCTGGGCCGGGAGGGTGACCGCCTGAAGCTGGCGTTCATTGAGATTGGCGAGGAGGTCGGGCATGGCGGGCGGTGTGAATACTGGGATTCTACACAGCGTTGCGCCCCGTCCCGCGGCAACCCGCGGCTCAGTGCGGGCGCACCGTCCCTGCACGCAGAGCCCGCCAGTGCAGGCAGGGCTCGTCCGGCGCCCGCCGCCGTCGAGGAGACCTCGACCGAGCGGCGGCGAGACTTCATCAGCCGCAGTTGGTCGCTGAGCCGTTGAAGGTGATCGCGGGCGGCGTATCGGCAGCCGTCGATTCGACGTAGCTGATCTGGCAGTTCGCCGGCGTGCCGGCGCCCTGGATCTGCACCGTGGTGGTCTTGGTCGCAACGGTGTGGGTGATGGTGACGCCGTCGATGCCCGTCAGGTTGGCCGCCACTTCGATGCCGGCCGCTGCGGCACTCGGGTACCCGTTGACCAGGGCCACCGCGCTGCCTTCCATCGTGACCGTGCCGGTGGCGCCCGTCTGCCCCTTGACCAGAGCCGCGGCCCGGGCCAGCGCCGAAGCGCTCTTGACCGTGCCCAGGACCGCCTGGCCCTTGGCGAATCGCGCGTCGCCCTGCAGTCCGACGAAGCGCGGCAGCGCAACCGCGGCGAGCACGCCGAGGATCACGATGACGACGACCAGTTCGACCAGGGTGAAGCCCTTCTGTGTTTGCTTGCGCATGGTTGTGCCCTTGTTTGTCAGCGGAACGCTCCATGGATTATCGGCAGCGCCCCCGCGCCGCCAAGGCCGGTAAAGCGGCGGAATCGTCCGTCTGATCCATCAAGCGGGCAGGCCCCCCGTTTGCGACAGTGAGGGAATCGGGTGGTGGGCCTTGTGCCTGCCGAACGGCCCACGACATGGCGACCTCAGAGGTCGTTCAGACGGGTCTGGAAACCAGGCGAACGAACCAGCGTGACTCTCCTTCCACAGAAATCAGCCGTCCTGCTGCGCGCTCTGCGCCGCCGCTTCGGCCTGAGCGCCGCCGGCGGTTGGGGAATGGCGTCCAGCGGATCGGCCACTGCCACCGCCTG
>DAONCJ010000332.1:0-4764 GCA_035401985.1 Burkholderiaceae bacterium
GTAGCGGGGCCCGATGCGACCGAAGCTCATGCCGACCGGAACCTGCGTCACGCCGAGTGCGAGGAAAAACACCCCGCCGGCGAGGCCCAGCATCTGCGGAGACAAGGCAAGGTCGCGGATCAGGTCGGGGGCGATCACCGCCACCGACGAGCGGAAGAACTGGCTGACGATGGCGACCAGCGCCAGGCCCGCCATCACGCCCGCCCGGCTGCCCGGCAGGCGCCCCGCCCAGGTCAGCGCGCTCAATCGGACTGCATCCAGCGAAGCACCCGCTCGCAGACCGCGGCATCACCGAGCAGGTCCATGTGCCCCAGACCGTACGCCACCCATTGCCGCTCTGCGGGCAGATGCAGGCAGCGGGCCGGATCCTTGTGCAGACCCAGCGCGCTGCGCAGGGGCACCAGTCCGTCCCCCAGCGCGTAGGCGGCGCCGGCGGGCGACTGGCTGTCGGCGGGGCGGGCCTGCCTGCTGGTGGTCGCTGCCACCGCATAGCATCGCAGGTCTCGGGGCAGCGGTAGCCACGCGGGACGGGCTTCATGACGGCCGAATCGGTCGCGACCCTGCCAGTCTTCATCGAGCACGCTGCCGTGGCGAAGGTCGGTGATGCCCGCGCTGCGCACCTGTCCAAGACGCGCAAGGGCCGCACTGTAGGGGCTGACGCCCAGCGCGAGATCGATCACGTGACCGCCGCGCTCCAGGGGCGCCCCATGGTGCGGTGTGCCCAGAAAGAACAGCTGCGCCACACGGCGGGGCCAGTCATGACCGGCCAGGCCGGCGCAGTGGATCGCGCTGCGCGCCACCAGTCCGCCCATGCTGTGGGTCAGCAGCGTGATGCGCTCCACCGGCACCGGCCAGTCGGCCATCAGGGTCTGCAGCGCGTCGGCAAGGTCGTGCCCGTTCTGCGAGACGTGGCGTCCCGAGTTGTAGTGGACATGGAGCGTGGTGCAGCCCGTGGCCCGCGCCAGTTCCACGCCATGGTCGTGCCCCTTCCAGTTCCACTGGAGATCGTTCATGCACAGGCCGTGAATCAGGACCAGCAGATGGCTGCCGGCGTGCGGAACTGCCTGGGCGATGGCTTCTCGCCCCGGGCCGAGCGTGCGACCCTCGCGCCGCAGGCTCATGCGGATCGCCAGCGGATTGCCAGTCGCTTCGAGATGGTCGCCGACCACACCGTTGATGGCGGCGATGGCGTTCTCGCGCCAGGGCGCGGGCGCATCGCCGGCAAGCAGCGGCTCGCACACGGCCAGCACGGCGTCGATGCCGCCCCCCACCAGCCGGGTCACCCCGCGCACGCTGCGATACACCAGCCCGGTGATGCCCGTGGTCCGGCCCCCGGGGCGCTGCTGCCCTGGCACAGGCAGTCGCGCGATCGTGTGATGCATCGACTCGACCACATCGGTGACACCGCCCGTTGCATCGATCACCAGGCGCGCGGCGCCCCGCAGGTCACGAATGCCGCTTCTGCCGCTCGCGGGTCTGGACGACCGTCTGCCCATGGGACTTTCCGATGCGTACGTGGGCGCCTAGTGTGCCACCTCGGTCCGTTTCCCACGTGCGTCATGCTCCATTCCGGCTGCACGCGCCCGGAAAGCGCGCCAGCGCCCCAAGAACCCGGCGCGGCGGTCGCGCCGGATGCGATCATTCGCCACGGCTGCTGCTGGCAGTGGCCGACCCAACCGCTGACTGAACCCGGACCCCGCGTCCCGCAAAGGAACTGCCATGAGCGTAGTCACCACCCGAGATTTTGACGACGGCACCACGCTGATCTCCATCAACCGGCCCGAGCGCAAGAATGCGATCTGCGCCGACACCGCGCTGCAGCTGCAGCAGGCCTTTGCCGCGTTCGATGCATCGAACCAGCGTGTGGCGGTGATCACCGGCACGGGCGACGCCGCCTTCTCGTCCGGTGCCGACGTGTCCAAGCTGCCCGAACTGTGGCGCTGCATTCCCACGGTGGGCATCACCACCGAGAAGCCGGTGATCGCGGCGGTCGGCGGCTGGTGCGTGGGCGGTGCGCGCGTGCTGGCCATGATGTGCGATCTGCTGGTCGCCGCCGACAATGCGAAGTTTTCGTACCCGGAAGCCAAGCTGGGCTTCACCGGCGGACTGATCGCCGGCCTGGCCGCGCGCATCCCGCACAAGATCGCCATGGAAATGATCATGCTGTGCAAGGTGATCGACGCCAAGCGCGCCTACGAGGTCGGCCTGGTCAATGAAATCGTGCCGACCGGTCAGCAGGTGGAAAGGGCCCTGGCCATGGGCCGCGAGATTGCGACGTTCTCGCCCCTGGTGCTTAAGACCCTGAAGCGCTTCATCGTGAACAACATCATGCCGCAGGGCCCGTCCGAGAAGATGGGTCATGCGATGGTCGCGCTGAACGCCGTGCGCGAGAGCGAAGACGGCCGGGAAGCCGCGCTCGCCTCGCGCGAGAAGCGTGCGCCGGTCTACAAGGGCCGCTGAGAACCGCCATGGCGCACTGGCTGAAAGCTGCACTCGTCACGCTGGCGCTGGCCGTGGCAGGCCAGGGCACGGCGCAGGCGCAGGCCTGGCCGGCCAGGCCGATCAAGCTGATCGTGCCCTATCCGGCTGGCGGCAACTCCGATCTGATCGGCCGGATGATTGCCGACAAGATCGCCGGCCCGCTCGGTCAGCAGGTGGTGGTGGAGAACCGCGCAGGCGCCGGGGCGACGATCGGCGCCCAGGTCGCAGCCCGTGCGCCCGCAGACGGCTACACGCTGCTGCTGGCGCCGACCGCGGTGATGGCCATCACGCATCACCTGCGCAAGGTGCCCTACGACCCCGAGAACGACTTTGCCCCGATCGCCTCGGTGTCCAGCAGCTACGGCATCGTGGCGGCGCGCAAGGATCTGCCTGCTTCCAACATGGCTGAACTCGTCGCGCTCGCTCGCAGGGAACCCGGCAAGCTGACCTTCGGATCGGCCGGCACGGCCACGGCCACGCACCTGTCGGGCGAGATCGTTCACAACAAGGCCGGCATCAAGGTGCTGCACATTCCGTACAAAGGCTCGGCCGAATCGCTCAATGACCTGGTAGGTGGCCGCATCGACCTGATCTATGACCCGGTCGCCCTGGTCCAGATCAAGGCCGGCAACCTGAAGGCCCTGGGGGTGACCAGCGCGGTGCGCCACCCGGAGCTGCCCGGCGTGCCGACCCTGAAGGAACAGGGCCTGGAAGTGCCGGGCGGCAGCTGGTTCGGGCTGTTCGCACCGCGCGGCACACCGCCCGAGATCATCAACCGGGTCGCCGCCGAGGTCGAGCGCGCAATGGCCGCACCGGGCGTGCGCGAGCAGCTGGTGAAGTTCAGCCAATATCCCGAGTATCGCGGGCCGGCGGCCTTCGCCGCCGAGATCCGTGCCGACAGCGCCTTCTACAAGGACCTGATCCAGCGCCTGGGAATCAAGGTCGAATGAGCAGCAGGCCGCCCGTGCTCGACTCCCCCGCCCGTGTGGCGCTGATCCATGCCACACCGCTGGCCATCGATCCCATCAGCGAGGCGTTCACGCGCCTGTGGCCGGACATCGAGCGATTGAATCTTCTCGAAGACCGGCTGTCGCAGGACCGGGCCCGCGACGGGCGCCTCACGCCGGCCATGGGCGAGCGCTTCCAGGCGCTGGCCCGCTATGCGCTCAGCGCGGGCGCCGATGCGATCCTGTTCACCTGTTCGGCCTTCGGCCCCGCGATCGAGGCCGTTGCCGCGTCGGTGGCGGTGCCGGTGCTCAAGCCGAACGAGGCGATGTTCGAGCAGGCGCTGTCTCTTGGCTCGCGCATCGGTCTGGTCGCCACCTTCGAGCCGTCGCTGGCGCCGATGCGCGAAGAGCTCCTTGCCATGGCGAACGCCGCGGGGCGCGCGATCGAGCTGCACGAATGTCACGTGCCCGAGGCGATGGACCTGCTCGCCCGCTGCGATGCGCACGGACACCATGAGCGAGTCGCGCAAGGCGTGGCCACACTGGCCGACTGCGACGTGGTGATGCTCGCGCAGTTCTCGATGGCTGGCGCTGCCGCCGCCGCACGCGCGCGGGTCCGGTGCCCGGTGCTGACCAGCCCCGACTGCGCGGTCCAGGCGCTGCGCGCTGCCTTGACCGACACCGCCGAATGATCTCGTTCGAGGCCCTGGCGCGCGTGTGCGGACGACGGACCCCGCGCTAGTATCGGTGCCTGCCGCGGCTCCCGCAGGGGCGGACCTGCCGCGGCACCAATCTGACGACAAGGCGGAGACGACGATGGAATTCGATGAGGTCATCAAGGGGCGCAGAAGCATCCGCGGGTACCTGAAGAAGCCGGTCCCCAAGGCGCTGGTGCGCGAGGTGCTGGAGATTGCGATGCGGGCCCCCACCTCGCTCAACACCCAGCCCTGGAACTTCTATGTCGTTGCCGGCGAGGTGCTCGACCGCATCCGCAAGGGCAATGTCGAACGCAACCTTGCCGGGGTGCCGCACTCGCGCGAATTCCGGATGGGCCCGGGCTACGAGGGCGCGCACCGCGAGCGCCAGATCGGCGTCGCCAAGCAGTTGTTCGCCGCGATGGGCATCGCCCGCGACGACAAGGACGCACGGCAGGACTGGGTGCTGCGCGGGTTCCGCCAGTTCGACGCACCGGTCTCGATCGTCATCACCTACGACCGGTCGATCCATGGCAGCGACATCGCACCCTTCGACTGCGGCGGCGTGGTCAATTGCCTGGTGAATGCCGCCTGGTCGCGCGGCCTGGGCTGCGTCATCAACAGCCAGGGCATCATGCAGT